>JAYRJH010000203.1:0-5662 GCA_041906415.1 Sphingomonas sp.
TGAAATCGGTCCTGTGGAACGATCTGGTGCAGTTCGCCATCTATCTGGGCGCGGCGATCGCGGTGCTGGTGTTCCTGCGCCTGTCGATCCCGGCGTCGACGGCGGAGATCATCCATGGCGTGATGCACACGCCGGAGGGGGTTAACAAGCTGCGATTGTTCGATTTCTCACTCGATCTGTCGCGGCCCTTCTCGATGCTGGCGATCGTTACCGGCGTGGCGCTTCTCTACATCGGCAACGCCGGCCTCGATCAGGACACCACGCAGCGCCTGCTCGCCTGCCCGGACGCGAAGACTGGCGCGCGGGGCCTGTATCTGTCGGTCGCGGCGACGGTGCCGGTGGTGGCGATCTTCATCACCATCGGGCTGCTGCTCTACGTCTTCTACGACCGGCCGGACCTCATGGGCGGGACGACGGCGGCCGCATCGAAGCATTTCGGGGGCGAGAAGATCAGCATCTTCATGCACTATATCCTGACGCAGGTGCCCCCCGGCCTGCGCGGGCTGGTGACGATCGGCGTGACGGCAGCGGCGGTGGCCACCACCAATTCCGCGCTCAACGCCATGTCGTCGGTCGCGGTGCAGGATTTCTACCGGCCGTGGCGGGAACGGCGCGGGGCGGCGAGCGAGGCGCATTTCGTCCGCGCCGGGCGGATCGGCATGGCGCTGATCGGCTTCGCGATGTTCCTCACCGCGATCGTGTCATATTACTGGCAGCACAGCACCGATATGGGGCTGCTCGAATTCGCGTTGCAGGTGATGGTCTTTTCCTATGCGGGCTTGCTGGGCGTTTATTTCACCGCGATCTTCACGCGGCGCGGGAGCACCGGATCGGTCATCGCGGCGCTGCTCGGCGGATTCGTCGTGGTGCTGCTGCTCCAGCCGGGGATCGCGCGCGCGATCGGGCTGCCGCAGGTGCTTGCCTCGCTCGCCTTCCCCTATCAGCTTTGCATCGGCACGCTGGCGGCCTTCCTGATCTGCGCCGCCGTGCCCGGCCGCGATTCCCCCCAATCGAGGACTGCATGAATACCGAGATCATCGATCCCCGTTACGTAGACGTAGACAGCTGGCCCACCGGGATCGCCGTGGAGGCGATGCTGGAAGGGCAGATGGCCGCGGTGGCCGCGATCAAGGCGCAGGTGCGGGCGATCGCCGAAGCGGCGGAGGCTGCGGCCGCGCGGCTCGGCGACGGCGGGCGGCTGATCTATGCCGGCGCGGGCACGTCGGGCCGTGTCGCGGTGCAGGACGGGGTGGAGCTGTTCCCCACCTACAATTGGCCGCGCGAGCGCGTGCTGTTCCTGATGGCGGGCGGGCTTGCCGCGCTGACCGAAAGCGCGGAAGGCGCGGAGGACGACGAGGCCGCCGCCCGTCGCGAGCTGGCGGAAGCGCGCGTCGGCGCGCGGGATGTGGTGATCGGCGTCGCCGCGAGTGGCCGCACGCCCTATACCGTCGCCGCCGTCGCCGCCGCGCGGGAAGCGGGCGCGCTGACCGTCGGCCTCGCCAACAATCCGGACAGCCCGCTGGCGCGCGCCGCCGAGCACGGCATCACGGTGAATACCGGGGCCGAGGTGATCGCCGGCTCCACGCGGATGAAGGCGGGCACGGCGCAGAAGGCGGTCTTGAACATGCTCTCCACCGCGACGATGCTGCGCCTTGGGCTGGTGCATCGCGGCCTGATGGTGAACATGCGGGTTTCGAACGAGAAATTGCTCCACCGCGCGCGGGAGATGATCCGCGACATCGCCGGCGTGGACCTTGCGGCGGCGGCGGCGGCGCTCGACGCGGCGGATCGCGAGATCAAGCCCGGCGTGCTGGTCGCGCTGGGCGCGGCCCCCGATCGCGCGCGCGGCCTGCTGGCGGAGGCGTCCGGCGATCTTTCGCGCGCGATCGCCGCCTTGCGAGCCGGCCATGCGTGAGATTCTCGGGGCGCGGAGCGACGACAGCACGCCGCTCTACCTCCAGCTTGCGCGCAACATCCGCCGCCATATCGCCAGCGGCGGCATCGATCCGGGCGAGGCCCTGCCGTCCGAACGCGAGCTGACGGAGCTGACCGGCCTGTCGCGCGTGACGATCCGCAAGAGCATCGACCGGCTGATCGAGGAAGGCATCCTCTTCCGCAAGCAAGGCTCCGGCACGTTCGTCGCGCGGCGGATCGAGACGCCGGGATCCGTGCTGAGCAGCTTCAGCGACGACGCCCGGTCGCGCGGGGAAAATCCCGGCGTGATCTGGATGATAAAGGCCTATGCCCAGCCCACCGAGCGGCTGGGACGCGTGCGACTTTCAGGCGGCGAGCCGCTGGCGATCGAACATGCCGTGGTGCCGGCGGAATTCCTGCCCGATCTCGATCGGATCGGCGATTCGCTCTACGCCGCGCTGGAGAAGAACGATTGCCGCCCGGTGCGCGGCACGCAGCGGATACAGGGCGCGCTCGCAACGCCGACGGAAGCCGGGATGCTCTCCACCGAGCCGAACGCCGCCGTGCTGCGGATCGAGCGCCTGACCCTGCTTGCGGACGGGCGGCCGGTGGAATTCACGCGCTCCACCTATCGCGCGGACCGCTATGTCTTCGTCTCCGACCTGGAAGGCGCGCAACATTCCTTCCGGCTGGAATAGCCGCCCCGATTGCACCCTGCCGCGATTCTGCTATGGGCGCGAGCCGAGGGGTGCGTAAATCATCCCTCATTGATCGCGTCGGTGCCCCGAGAGGGGCTTGAAAGGGAATGCGGTGCGGATGGCGCGAGCCGTCCAAATCCGCGGCTGTCCCTGCAACTGTAAGCGGTGAGCGCGATGCATATCGCGGCCGGGCATTGCGCCCGCGCCGCAGCCACTGGGCCGGACGCTAAATCATGCGAGGCCTGGGAAGGCCGTGCATCAAGCGATGACCCGCGAGCCAGGAGACCTGCCGGCGTCTGGTCGCTCTTGCTTTGGTCCAGGGGATGGCCGGGGCACGGTGTTCTTTCCGTCTGAGCGACGAACGAGCGGCAGGGGCCGCGCGATGCGAAGGGCGGTCGCCTCCATGGGCGCCCGGCCGCCTTTTCGCGTCGGCCGTTCGCGCGGCAGGCCCCTGCCTCAGGTTCGCGAGGCGCTCAGGGGTAAGAAGATGAATATCAGGGGAATTTCGTGCCGGGCGCTGGCCGCGTCCTTGTGCCTCGGTTGGGCAGCGCAGGCTCATGCCGCGCCGAGTGTGGAGGACAGGGACGACGGCACCGTTGTCGTGGTCGGTCGCGGCCTGGAGGAAACCCAGCCGCAGGAGCTGGCGCGCTTCGGCAGCGATCTGGTGACAGTCGACGCCAAGGACATCCGCGATCGCGGCGCGCTTGACCTCGCCACCGCGCTGGAGTCGGTCCCGGGCCTCTATGTCCGCAACGCATCCGGCCCGTTCAGCTATATCGACGCCTCGCTTCAGGGATCGCGCAAGCAGGACATCCTGTGGACATGGGACGGCATCCGCCTGAACAACCGCCTCTACGGCACCACGCTGCCGACCGACACCTTGCCCGCCAGCATGATCGAGCGGATCGAGGTGCTGAAGGGCGGCGAGAGCCTGTTCTACGGCACGCAGGCGGCCGCCGGCGTCGTCAACGTCGTGACGCGCGGCTTCACCAATGATTTCAACGGCCAGATCAACGCCAGCGTCGATACCTGGGGCGCCAATGCGGTGGACGGCTTCGTGCGTGGCGCGCTCGGCGACCAGCGCTTCGTGGCCTATGCCTCCCACAACCAGTCCGAAGGATACAAGCCGTTCAGCCGGATGGAACCGAGCGCGACCGACCGCAAGCGCGGCTACGACATGTGGACGGCGGGCCTGAAATACCAATATGAGATCGCGCCGGACCTGAACCTCAACGCCTTCTGGCAGCATACCGAGGCGAAGATCGACAACCTCTCGCCGACGCTGGTCAACGGCAGCCGCAACGACCGCAACGAGGAGATCGCAGGCGTCCGGCTGGACTATACCCATAGCGAAACGGTGCAATTCTTCCTGAAGGGCTATTTCCACGACTGGAAGACGGCCTATTTCTCGATCCGCAACACCGTGCCCGCGACGCAGCCGGTGACGGTCTATCCGCCGGACACCTTCTGGGGCTATCAGGATTACGGCGGCACGGCGGTGATGAAGCTGCATCTCCATCGGTATCTGGAATATCTGGTCGGCTACGATTTCCAGCAGTTCAACGGCCGTGACGACGTGCTGAAGATCGCGCCGACCGACGAGCAGGTGCATGCCGGCATCTTCCAGGTCCGCACCACCGACGAATTGTCGGGCAAGGGCCGTCTGGCGGCCGGCTTGCGCTACAACAGCGCCGGGGGATCGAAGAAGACGGTCTGGAACGTCTCCGGCCGTTACGACTTCTCAAGTGCGCTTTATGTCGAGGCCAATGGCGGCACCTCGTTCGTCCTGCCCGACGCCTCCTCGCTCTACGAAGTCGATCCGTGCTGCGAACTGGGCAATCCGAACCTCAAGCCGGAGCAGAGCCTGAACCTCAACGCCTCGCTGGGCGGCGTGCTGCCATTCGGGGACGATCGGCTGACGTGGAAGGCGACCTATTTCAACCGCCGCATCACCAACCTGATCGACACCGACGAAACCGTCGAGATCGTGAAGGACGGCATCACCTATTACGGCACCTTCGTGAACGTGCCAGGCAAGGTGAAATCGGAAGGCGTGGACCTTGAGCTGGAGGCGCAGCTCCGGGGCGGCTGGCGGCTCACCGCCAATTACACGCTGGCGCATTTGCGGCAGCAGGGCAGCAGCCTCCAGCTTGCCAACACGCCGGAACAACGCGCGCGGGGCGCGATCGGCTATGCGCCGGAGGACAAGCCGTTCGGCGCGAACGTCTCGGTCGAATGGGTGGGGGATACGTATTCGAATGTCGGCGGACAGTTCGGGCGGATCAACTACGGCAATTACGCGCTGGTCGATATCGGCGCATATCTCCACCCGGATGCGGCGCGCCGGCATCGTTTCGGCGTGAACATCGAGAATCTGTTCAACAAGGAATATTCGTCCACCGGCTATGGCCGCACGGTCAGCGACGCGGGGCGGATCGACGGCACCAATAGCCAGTTCCTCTATTACCGGCGCGGTATGCCCCGCACGCTCCGCGCCACCTACGGCATCGCGTTCTGATCCGATGCTGAAACCGATCCTCATCTTTCACCGCTGGCTGGGCGTCGTCATCGGCGCGGTCATGACGCTCTGGTGCCTGTCCGGCTTCGTGATGATGTATGTGGATTATCCACGCTTCCCGCAGGATGCGCAGATCGGGGGACTCGCGCCCCTGGTCTCCGCGCCTGCGGGCGGGCTGGCGGGGGTGGCGCTGGCGGAGGATGTGCCGCTCGCGTCCGCGCAGGTGGAGATGATGGCGGGGCGGCCGGTGCTGCGCGTCACGCCCGCGTTCGATCCCACCCGTACGATCCGGCAGATGCGGGTTACGCCAGAAGCCTTCGACTTGACGGACGGCGCGCCCATCTCCGCCGTATCGCCCGCCGATATCGCGAAGGTCGCGGCGGGCTTCGGCGCGCGGACGGGCGTGGCGGGCAGAGTGAGCCGTGTCGCGGAAACCGGCATCGACCAGTGGACGGTGCAGACCTATCGCCGAAACGCCCCCCTATATCGCGCCGATTATACCGATGCGGCGGGCACGCAAATCTACATCTCC
>JAYRJH010000204.1:0-5653 GCA_041906415.1 Sphingomonas sp.
CATCGTAAGCGGAGAGGACCTTGCCCATGATATTCCGTCTCTTGCCGCCGGCCCGCGGGCGTCAGCGGCGGGGAGGGGAGGGCTTGCGGATGGTGCCGGAAAACTCCGCCGCCACGTCCGCGCCCTGCACGACCAGTCCGCGCAGGAACAGCATCCGCCCGGTTTCGCGCACCAGTTCCACCTGCGCCTCCAGCGGCTCGCCGATGCGGCCGCCGCCGGTGAAATGGGTGTTGAGATCGAGCGTCACCGCCGTTCCCGCCTCGATCAGCCCGAAGGCGCGCGCGGCGGCGAACAGCGACACGTCGATGAAGCCCAGCATCGCCCCGCCGTGGACGACATCGGCGAGGTTCGAATGCTGCCGCTGCGGCGTCATCCGCACCAATGCCCGCCCGCCCTCGCGCCGGACGATCATGTCGCCCAGGAAAGCATTGTAGCGCGTCGCGTCCTTGAACCCCCATTTCATCCAGCCGGGATGATCGGGGTGCTCCTCGTAGAGAAACTCTGGCTTCGCTTCGGTCATCGGATGGTCCGCGCGAGGATCAGACGATCCGCTCGGCTTCCATCTTCTTGATCTCCGCGATCGCCTTGGCCGGCGACAGGCCCTTCGGGCAGGCGTTGGCGCAGTTCATGATCGTGTGGCAGCGATAGAGGCGGAAAGGATCTTCCAGCGCGTCGAGCCGCTCCCCGGTCATCTCGTCGCGGCTGTCGGCCAGCCAGCGATAGGCCTGGAGCAGGATCGCCGGGCCGAGGAACTTGTCGCTGTTCCACCAGTAGCTCGGGCAGGAGGTGGAGCAGCAGGCGCACAGGATGCACTCATAGAGGCCGTCGAGCTTGTTCCTGTCCTCAGGAGACTGGAGCCGCTCCTTGCCCGCCGGGGCGGGCGTCACCGTCTGGAGCCACGGCTTGATCGAGGCATATTGCGCGTAGAAATGCGTGAAGTCGGGCACGAGGTCCTTGATGACGTCCATCGCGGGCAGCGGCGTGATCTTCACCTCGCCCTTCATGTCCTCGATCGCGGTGGTGCAGGCCAGCCCGTTCTTGCCGTCGATGTTCATCGAGCAGGAGCCGCAGATGCCCTCCCGGCACGAGCGGCGGAAGGTGAGGGTGGAATCCTGCTCGGACTTGATCTTGATGAGCGCGTCCAGCACCATCGGGCCGCATTCGTCGAGGTTCACCTCGAACGTGTCGTAGCGCGGGTTCTCGCCCGAATCGGGATCGTAGCGATAAATCTTGAAATTCCGCATCTTGCCGCCGGGCTGGGGCGAGGGGATTTTCCGTCCGCCCTTGATCTTGCTGTTCGCGGGCAAGGTGAATTGAGCCATCGTTCTTCCCGATTCAATCGAATGCGTGGAGGCGCGATGCGCCGCCACGGCCGGTTTTGCAAGAGTCCGCTACAAGGAGTCCGCGCGGGATCATAGTGCGCCGGCCTGCGTTGTCGGTTGGTGGAACGATCGGGGAGACAAGGAATATGCGCATATCCGCCGTGCCTGTGGTGATGATCGCAATCGCCGGGCTGATGCCCGCCGCGCTGCTCGCGCAAGAGGTGCAGCAGGCGCCCGACCAGCATGATTCCACCTTGTCCGAGGCCGGGAAGATCGCCGCGCGGCCGGTGCACGACGTGGGGATCGACAACAAGAAGGTGCCCCCCGTGCTCGCGCGCGCGCAGCAGGCGCCTTATTCGATGCAGGGCGCGGGCAATTGCGCGCAGATCGGCGCGAGCCTGCGGGCGCTCAACGCCGTGCTCGGGCCGGATTTCGGCACGGCGACGGCGGTGTCCGGCAATTCGGCGGGCAAGATCGCCAAGGTGGCGGGCGAGGCCGTGGTCGATTCGGTGATCCCGTTCCGCGGGCTGGTGCGCGAGGTGAGCGGCGCGGCTGCCGCCCAGCGCAAGATGCAGGCGGCCACTTACGCCGGCCTCGCGCGGCGCGGATTCCTGCGCGGGCTGGCGCGGGCGAAGGGGTGCAGGATCTAGAGCCGCGTGCCCACCACCGCGCAGCCGAGGAACATCAGCAGCCCGGCGAAGCGGTTCGCGCGGAAACGGGCGAGCGCGCCGTCATTGTCGTCCGGGTCGAGGGTCGCGACCTGCCAGAGGAGATGCCCCGCCATCGGCAGCAGCGCGAGCAGCGCCAGCGGATCGGGGCGCACCAGCCAGAACGCGCCGCCCCAGAGGAGCAGCGCGGCGGCGTAGCAGGCCGTGACCCCCGGCACGACCTTCGTTCCCATCGCGCGGGCGGAGGAGCGGATGCCGACCAGCGCGTCGTCCTCGCGATCCTGCAGCGCATAGATCGTGTCGTATCCGATCACCCAGAAGATCGACCCCGCATAGAGCAGCAGCCCCGGCAGCGCGATCCAGCCCCATGTCTCGTTCCATCCGACCAGCGCGGCCCATGAGAAGACCAGGCCGAGCCATGCCTGCGGCCACCAGGTGATCTTCTTCATGAACGGATAGGCCGCGACCAGCGCGAGGCTGGCGAGCGCGATGACGGCCGTGTCGCGGCGCAGCCGCAGCAGCACGACCAGCCCGATCAGGCTCAGCAGGCCGAGCCATGTCCATGCCGCCTTCAGCGACACCGCCCCGCTGGCGAGCGGCCGCGAGCGGGTGCGCGCGACGCTCGCGTCCAGCTTGCGGTCCACGATGTCGTTGTAGACGCAGCCCGCGCTGCGCATCGCGATGCTGCCGACCAGCAGCCACGCGATCAGCCGCCAGCGCTCCGCCACGCCGCCCGCCAGCGCCACGCTCCATGCGCCCGGCCAGAACAGCAGCCACCAGCCGATCGGCCGATCGAGCCGCGCGAGCAACGCGAAATTGCGGAGGCGCGGAGGAAGCGCGGCGACGATGCCGCGATGCTGGCTGTCGGGAACGATATCGGGTGCGTCTGTCACGTCATGTTCCCTATCCGCCTCGCCACGCTTCCGCCACAGGGCGTTGGCAGTCTAGGACAAGAGGGACGAGTCAGGGAGTATCGTGTGCGCATCACCGTGAAGCCCGTTGCGGCTTTCCTTGCCACGCTGTCGCTCGCCGCGCCCGTGGCGGCGCAGCGCGCACAGTCCTTCGCGGGCGTGTGGCGCAACGCGGCGGACAGCGTGCGCATCCGTATCGCGCCGTGTGGGCAGGGGAGCCTGTGCGGCCGCGTCGTCTCGGCGAGCGCAAAGGCCCGCGCCGACGCCGCGCGCGGCGGCACCGACGAACTGGTCGGCACCGAGCTTCTCCACGATTTCCAGCGCGACGAGGACGGCATGTGGCACGGGCAGGTCTATGTGCCCGACATCGACAAGACGTTCGACGGCACGCTGGAGCTTGCCGATCGCGACACGCTGGTCGCCACCGGCTGCCTGTTCGGCCGGCTGGGATGCAGGTCGCAGAGCTGGAAGCGCGTCCGCTGATCCACCTTTCGGTTGCGATCGGCCGGTTCGTCGAGGCCCTGTTCTACGCCATCCTGCGGGTGGCGGGGATGATCTCCGGCGTGGTGATCGCCGTTGCGCTGGCGGGCTTCCTCCTGTTCATGCTGGGGCGAAGGATGATCGGACGAAAGGACCGCGAACAGTGATCGCCACCCCCGCCTGGCCGCCGCGCTCCACCCCGCGGCTCTACGTGCCGGAGCCGCTCGCCCCCGGCGCGCGGCGGATCGACGGGCCGGGCGCGCATTATCTCGCCTCGGTGATGCGGCTGAAGGCGGGCGATCCGGTGAAGCTGTTCGACGATGCGACCGGCGAATGGCTCGCGGTGGTGGAAAGCGCGGGAAAACGCGATGTTGCGCTCGACGTGCGCGAACTGCTCCGTCCGCGCGAGTCGGTGCCGGACCTGTGGCTGCTCGCCGCCCCGCTCAAGAAGGGGCGGGTGGACTGGATGGCGGAGAAAGCGTGCGAGCTTGGCGTGGCGCGCTTCGTGCCCGTCGTCACGCGCCGCACGGTGGTGGACAGGCCCAACACCGATCGCCTGCGCGCGCACATGATCGAGGCGGCGGAGCAATGCGGCCGCACCGCGCTGCCGGAAGTGGCGGAGCCGGTGAAGCTGGCCGCCCTGCTGCGCGGCTGGCCCGGGGGCCGTGCGCTCTATTTCGCGGACGAGCAGGGCGGCGCGCCGGTGCGCGAGGCGATGAAGCCCGGCCCCGCGGCGATCCTGATCGGCCCGGAAGGCGGCTTCGACGACGAGGAGCGCGCCCTGATCCGCGCGGCTTCCGGCGCGGTGCCGATCGCGCTCGGCCCGCGCATCCTGCGCGCGGACACGGCTGCCGCCGCCGCGGTATCGGTGTGGATGGCGAACGCGGGGGACTGGGGGTAGGTTCGGGAGGGCAATCGGCGCTCCCCCAACGTCACCCCGGCCTTGTGCCGGGGTCCACGGAGCCGCGAGCGTCGCCGCCCTAACCCCCTGCTCATCGCCCGCCTCCCGGTGGACCCCGGCACAGGGCCGGGGTGACGATATGTCGAGGGGATATGTTTACGCCGATAACTTTTCGATTGACTCCGGCGTCCCATCGGCGCATTTCGATGTTTACGGCGAAAACATCAATTGGACCCACCAATGCTCAAGCCGCTGCTTTACGCGCTCGTCCCCCTGCTGCTCGATTCGCTGGGCGTGATCGTCTTCGCGATCCTGCTGGCTGCCCATGCGCCGCTGGTCCCCGCCACGATCGCGGGCGCGGGCGTAGGCTGCGCGGTGGTGGCGTGGGAGGCGTATCGGCACCGGCAGGTGCCGGCGCTGCAATGGGTGAGCCTCGCGCTGATCCTGCTCTCCGCCGGGGCGGTGCTGTATAGCGGCGACGCGCGCTTCGTGATGGTGAAGCCCAGCATCATCTATGCGGTGATCGGCGTGGCGATGCTGCGCCGGGGCTGGATGAACCGCTATGTCTCGCCCGAGGATTTCGCGCGGATCGGCGATCTGATGACCCTGTTCGGCTTCGTCTGGGCGGCGTTGATGCTGGCGACGGCCGCGCTGAATCTCGTCTTCGCGCTCGCCTTCACCGCCGCATGGCCGGCCTTCATCGGCATCTTCCCGCTCGCCTCCAAGCTGCTGCTTTTCGCGTGCCAGTTCCTGACGGTCCACACGATCGGCCACGCGCGTGCGAAACAGAGCCTCTAGCGGAGCCGTTCATCCCCGCGTAAGGCGCGCTGATGACGACAAAGACCGTTTCGGAACGCAACTCGCCGGTCATCGAGTCGCGCGAGCAGCTCATCGCCAGCTTCGCCCGTGGCGAAAAGCCGCGCGAGCGCTGGCGAATCGGCACCGAGCATGAGAAATTCGTCTACGCGCTGGACGATCATCACGCGCCTTCGTGGGACGAGCCGGCGGGCATCCGGGCGCTGCTGATCGAGCTTCAGCGACATGGCTGGCAGCCGGTGGAGGAGGGCGGCAACCTGATCGCGCTCACCGGCGCGGACGGGTCCGTCAGCCTGGAGCCGGCCGGGCAGTTCGAGCTGTCCGGCGCGCCGCTCGACAATCTGCACGAGACATGCTGCGAAACCGGCCGTCATCTGGAGCAGGTGAAGGCGGCGGGCGAGAAGCTCGGCATCGGCTTCCTCGGTCTCGGCATGTGGCCGGACAAGACGCGCGCCGAGTTGCCGATCATGCCCAAGGGCCGCTACGCCATCATGCTCCGCCACATGCCGCGCGTCGGCTCGATGGGGCTGGACATGATGCTGCGCACCTGCACGA
>JAYRJH010000205.1:0-5645 GCA_041906415.1 Sphingomonas sp.
CACGAGCAGCGCCACGCGCACCCCGCGCGCGGCCGCGTCGAGCAAGGCGGCGCTGACGCGCCGGCCCGATTCATCGTCGGCATAGATATAATAGATGATGCGCAGGCTTTCCCGCGCGCCCTCGATCAGCGCGACCAGCGCATCGAGCCGCGCCGGGCCTTCGGTAAGCAAGGTCAGGCGGTTGCCGTCAACAACATGGCTCTCCATCGCGCGCGATGATGGCCGGGCGCGGCCGCCGCCGCAAGCGTTGCTTTTCTTGACTTTGCGGCGCGTCCATCCTAGATCGCGCGCCTTCATCCCAGCGGCAAGCAAGCGAAGGAAAGCGTCTATGGCGCGCGTGACGGTCGAGGATTGCGTCGACAAGATCCCCAACCGGTTCGATCTGGTTCTGCTCGCGGCGCAGCGCGCGCGGCAGGTTTCTGGCGGCGCTGAGCTGACGATCGACCGTGATCGCGATAAAAATCCGGTGGTCGCGCTGCGCGAGATCGCGGAGCAGACGGTCCGCCCGGAAGACCTCGCCGAATCGCTCGTCGGCAGCCTGCAGCGCGTGCAGATCGACGATGACGACGAAGCGGATGCGGTCGGCAGCCTCGCGGCCTCGGCGGAGGCGCTGCGCCTCACCGCCGCCGCCCCGCCGCGCAACCAGAATCTGGGCGCCGATTACGAAGGCTGAGCCTTCCGGCCCGGAAACGAAAAAGCCGCGACCGTAGCATACGGCCGCGGCTTTTTCGTTTCCCGCATCCCGCTTCCTCAGGCCGCCGACAATGCCTCGTCGCTGACGAACATGTTCCACCGCCGCTCATGCCCGAAGGTGCTGGCCTTGCCGTGGCCGGGAATGAAGGTCACGTCGTCGCCCAGCGGCCACAGCTTCGTCACGATCGAATGGATGAGCTGCTGATGGTCGCCCTGCGGCAGGTCCGTGCGGCCCACCGATCCCTGGAACAGCACATCCCCCACCTGCGCGAAGCGCGACGGCGCGTGGTGGAAGATCACATGGCCCGCCGTATGGCCGGGCGTGTGATAGACGTCGAGCGTCAGTTCGCCCACCGTCACCGTGTCGCCGTCCACAAGCCAGCGGTCCGGCTCGAACGGCACGCCCCGGATGCCCCAGTTGCGCCCGTCGTCGGCCAGCCGCGCGAGCCAGAAGCGGTCGTCCTCGTGCGGGCCCTCGATCGAAACGCCCAACTCCTCGGCCAGCGGCTTCGCCTCGCCCGCATGATCGATATGGCCGTGGGTGAGCAGCACCTTCTCCACCGTCACCCCGGCCTGCGCGATCGCGGCCCTGATGCGCGGAATGTCGCCGCCCGGATCGATCACCGCCGCCTTCATCGTCCGCGTGCACCAGACGATCGTGCAATTCTGCTCGATCGCCGTCACCGGCACGATCATCGCGCGCAACGCGGGTTCGCTCATTGGGAAATCCTTTCTTTATCCAAAAACCCTAACCCGCTCCCTGCCCTTGCCGCAAGGCGACGCACGGCGCATGGCGGAGACTGACGAGCGGAAGGACATGCCTTGGGCGATTTCGACCTGATCGAAACAATGGCCTTCGATCCGGAGGAAGGGGTGCTGCGGATCGAGCGGCATCTCGCGCGCATCCGGGCGAGCGCCGAGGCGCTGGGCTTCGCCTTCGATCGCCATGCCGCGCGCAACGAATTGCAGGCCGCGACCTTTCGCCTGCGCGCGCCCGCGAAGGTGCGGTTGCTGGCGACCCGATCGGGCGGAATCGCGATCGAGGTCGGGCCGCTGCCCGCTCGTCCCGCCAGCCCGCTCCGCGTTGCGCTGATCCCGCAGCCCTTTCCGCTGGACGATATCCGCCTCCGCCACCGCACCGGCGACGACACGTTGCGCAACCGTGCGCGCGTCATGGGGGTGGACGAACTGGCCTTTCTCGCGCCCGACGGCGCAATCGCGGGCGGCAGCACCGGCATCTTCGCCGAACGGGGCGGCGGCCTCGTCACCCCGCGTCAGGCATCCGGCATATTGCGCGACGAGTTGATCGCGCAAGGCCGCGCGATCGCGGGCGACGTGCGGCCCGACGCCCTCACGCACGGCTTTTTCGTCGGAAATGCGCTGAGCGGCCTGCTTCCGGCCGTTGTTGCGGTTGCGAAATCGCACGCCCCGTCGCTATAGCGCCGCTCGCAACCTCAAGAGGCCCTTCCATCATGCAGCCTTCCGCCGCGCTCGACCGCATCAGCCCTTCGCCGACGCTCGCCATCACCACCAAGGTGCTGGAACTGAAGCGCGCGGGCGTGGACGTGATCGGGCTGGGCGCGGGCGAGCCGGATTTCGACACGCCGGATTTCGTGAAAGAGGCCGCGATCCAGGCGATCCGCGACGGCAGGACAAAATATACCAATGTCGACGGCACGGAGGAGCTGAAGCAGGCGATCGCCGCCAAGTTCAAGCGTGACAACGGCCTCGATTACACGACGCAGCAGATCACCGTGAACGTGGGCGGGAAGCACACCTTGTTCAACGCCCTGCTCGCGACGCTCGATCCGGGCGACGAGGTGATCGTGCCCGCGCCTTATTGGGTGAGCTATCCCGATATCGTGCAGTTCGCTGGCGCGAAGCCGGTGATCGTCGCGGCGGGCGCGGCGCTTGGCTACAAGCTGACGCCGGAGATGCTGGAAGCGGCGATCACGCCGAAGACAAAGTGGCTGATCCTCAACTCGCCCTCCAACCCGACGGGCGCGGCCTATACGGCGGCCGAGCTGAAGGCGCTGGGCGAAGTGCTGGAACGCCATCCGCAGGTGTGGATCATGGCGGACGATATGTATGAGCATATCGTCTATGACGATTTCCGGTTCACCACGATCGCGCAGGTCTGCCCCTCGCTCTACGATCGCACGCTGACGGTGAACGGCTGCTCCAAGGCCTATGCGATGACCGGCTGGCGCATCGGCTTCGCGGCGGGCGCGCAATGGCTCATCAAGGCGATGGCGAAGCTGCAGTCGCAATCCACCTCCAACCCCTGCTCGATCGCGCAGGCGGCGGCGACGGCGGCGTTGAACGGCGACCAGAGCTTCCTGATCGAGCGCAACGCCGCCTTCAAGACGCGCCGCGACCTGGTGGTGAAGATGCTGAACGACACGCCGGGGATCATGTGCCCCGTCCCCGAAGGCGCCTTCTACGTCTATCCGGACGTGTCGGGCGTGATCGGCAAGACGACGCCGGGCGGCAAGGTGCTGGAAAACGACAGCGATTTCGTCACCTACCTGCTGGAGGACGCGCGCGTCGCGGCCGTGCAGGGCGTGGCGTTCGGCCTGTCGCCCGCGATGCGCATCAGCTACGCCACCGGCGAGGACGTGCTGCGCGAAGCCTGCACCCGCATCCAGAAGGCGTGCGCGGCGCTGCGCTGACACGTTCGCGACAGAGGTTTCAGCAGCGAAACACAGCGTTTCGTCCGCTGAAATACCAATGCAACGCATGAACTCCTATGTGGCGGCTGTTCGATGAACGGCCGGCACAGCGGAGGTTCATCGGCCCCAGATAGAAGTTTTGTTGAGAGGCGGGCAGGTGGTCCCCATCTGGCTTGCCGAGGCATATTCAAAGAAGAGACGACAGGCGAATGACCCGATTCCTCAAATCCACCTTCCTGTGGCAGTTCGCTGGAGGCTTCGTAATCGGGGCGGTCGGCCTGTTCGCGCTCCACCCCGCCATGGCCCACACCACGCAGGACGCGCCGGTTCACAGCGAGCGGCGTTAATCTCCGCCCGCCGCGGACCTGTCGGAGGGCTGCGCTTCTTTCCCGGAAGAAAGTCCGAACGGTTCAGCGGGCGATCCAGCGTCCCGCCGCCCCGATCACATCTTCGGCCCGGCCACCGCGCGCGGGGCGCTCTTGGGCTTTTCGTCGATCAGCCTGGCGATCGCGGGCGAGCGGGAATCCGCATGGGCATAGTCGCGCGCGGACATGCCGGCGACATTGTCCGTGATGTCGGGGTCCGCGCCAGCGTTGAGCAGGGTGCGCACCAGCGCCAGATCGCGGCGCTGCACCGCGCGGATCAGCGGCGTCTCGCCGGCCGAATTGGCGAGGTTCGGATTCGCCTTCACCAGCAGCAATGTGTCCACCAGCCCGGTCTGGCCGAGCTGGATCGCCATCATCAGCGGCGTGTCGCCCTTGCCGTTGCGCAGGTTCGGGTCCGCCCCGCGCGACAGCAGGTAGCGCAGATAGGTATCGTCGCCGCGCCGGATGACGATATGGAGCGCCCCGTCGCCGGTCGTCACGTCGCGCGTGTTGATGATGCGCTGGCCGGGCTGGTCGAGGATCTTGATGACCTCATCGCCCTTCCCGTCCTTCACCGCCTGAAGGAACTTGTAGCTCTGCGACTGCTGCTGCGCGAGCGCTGGGCTGGAGATCGCGAAAAGGATCGCGGCGGCGACAAGGATACGCTTCATCGGCGGTCAGACATCCACACAGGTTGCGATATCGCCTCTAACAGATCATTTCAGGCCTTGCCATGAATCTACGCCTTGCCCTGCTCATCCCGTTCGCGCTTTCCGCCTGCTCCCCCGGCGCCCCCGCGCAGCAGCATCCGCCGCTCGAAGGCGCGCGGATCGGCGGCCCCTTCACGCTTACCGACCAGAATGGCCGCGCCGTCAGCGAGAAGGATTTCGCGGGGAAATACAGCATCTTCTATTTCGGCTACACCTTCTGTCCCGATGTCTGCCCGCTCGACATGCAGAATATCGGCGCGGCGATGAAGCTGGTGGAGAAGGGCGATCCGGCGCTCGCCGCGCGCGTGATTCCGGTGTTCGTCACGATCGATCCCGCGCGCGACACGCCGGCGGTGCTCAAACAGTTCACCGCCGCCTTTCATCCGCGCATGATCGGGCTGACCGGAACGGATGCGCAGATCGCGGCGATCGCGAAGGAATATGGCGTCTATTACGCGCGCGGGAAGGGCAATGCGGGCGGCTATCTGATGGACCATAGCCGCGCCGCCTATCTGATGGGGCCGGACGGCAAGCCGATCGCCTTGCTCTCGCAGGAAGGGCCGCCCCGGAAGATCGCCGACGAGATCGAGCGCTGGGCGAAATGACGCGCTTCTGGGAAGACACGCCGCTCGAAAAGCTGGACCGCGCGCAATGGGAGGCCCTGTGCGACGGCTGCGGCAAATGCTGCATCCACAAGCTGGAGGACGAGGAGACGGGCGAGCTGATTCCCACCAACGTCGCCTGCCGCCTGCTCGACCGGCGCAGCGGGCGCTGCTCCAACTATCGCCATCGCCACGCCTATGTCAGCGAATGCGTGCGGCTGAATACGCGCAACGTGCACCAGATCGACTGGTTGCCCTCCACCTGCGCCTATCGCCTGCGCGCAGCCGGGCTGCCCCTGCCGGAATGGCATTATCTGGTGAGCGGCGATCCCGAGGCGGTGCATGCCGCCGGCCAGTCCACGCGCGGCTGGACGATCAGCGAGGATGACGCCGGCGATTTTGAGCACCATATGGTCGATCGGGAATTGTGACCGCCGACGATATCGAGATCGTCCGCCATCCCCGCGCGCGCCGGGCGAAGCTGTCGCTCGACCCCGCGAGCGGGCGCGCGCGGCTGGTGATCCCTGCGCGAGCATCGGCCGGGAAGGCGCTGGCATGGGCGATGACGCAGGGGGAATGGCTCGCCCGCCAGCGCGCCGCCCT
>JAYRJH010000206.1:0-5640 GCA_041906415.1 Sphingomonas sp.
CTGGGCAAGATCCTGCGCCTGACGCTCGACGGCAAACCCGCCCCCGGCAATCCCGGCGCGGGCCGCGCGGGCGCGAAGACGCTGGACCTGATCGATCCCCCGAAGGACACGGAAGCGGCAAAAACTGCGCCCGTCGTGCGCACCTATACCGTGCCCGGCGTCAATCTGGCCCCGGCGGAAATCTGGACGAGCGGGCATCGTACCCCCTATGGCCTCGCCTTCGCGCCGGACGGCCGCCTGTGGGAGGTGGAGCATGGGCCGAGGGGCGGCGACGAACTCAACCTGATCGAGCCGGGAAAGAATTACGGCTGGCCGCTCGTATCCTATGCGGTCAATTACGACGGCGTGCCGATCCCCAGCCCGGATACCCGCCCCGATCTGCAAAAGCCGGTGATCTACTGGACCCCGGTGATCGCGCCGGGCAACCTGATGTTCTATCACGGCTCGCTGTTCCGCGGCTGGAAAGGCTCGGCGTTCATCAGCGGGCTGGGCAGCAAGACGCTCAACCGCATCACGTTCGACGCGGCCGGCGGCGCGAAGCCGGCGGAGCGCTGGGACATGGGCTTCCGCGTGCGCGACGTGGAGGAAGGCCCCGATGGAGCCTTGTGGGCGCTGGAGGATGCCGATCCGGGCAAGCTCGTCCGCCTGACCCCGAAGTAAGCAGGTCGCATCGCCATTCAGGCGCGCGGGCGAGCCTGCCGTTGCTGTTTCCCGTCATGCCGGCTCGCCCGGCATGGCGAGGCACGCCCGCACGTCGATCGGTTCTAGATCTCGCGCCGATGCCCGACGCCGCCCCAGGCGATGCCGAGCACGATCGTACAGCGCGCGCCTTCGGGTGGAAATTCCAGCGACACCTCCTGGAACGCCGGATGGCGCGAGATCAGGCGCGAGCCGAGGCCGCGACGCCGCGGCGGCTCGACGGGCGGCCCGTTTCGCTCCGTCCAGCAGATCGCGACGCGATCCGCCTCGACGCGCCAGCGCACCTCGACGCGCCCCTCCGGCACGGTGAGCGCGCCATATTTCGACGCGTTGGTGCCGAGTTCGTGGACGGCCATGATGAGCGGCGTGGTCTGGGCGGGCGGGATCGCCACCTTCGCGCCCGCGATGGAGATGCCGGGATGGTGCGCGAACGGCCTCAGCGCATCCTCGACAAGCTCCCGCAGATCGGAAGCGCCATATCCGCTGCGGGTGAGGAGATCCTGCGCGCGGGAAAGCGTCTGGAGGCGCGGAAGCAGCTTGTCGAAGAACTGGTCGGGCGTTTCGCCGGATTGCTGGCTCTGCCGCGCCAGCGCCTCGACGAGCGCGAGTTGGTTCTTCGCCCTGTGCCCCAGCTCCGAGGCGAGGAATTCCTCGCGCCGTGCGGTCTCATCCAGCTCGATGACGGTGTGCCTGACGATATGCGCGAGGACGATCGAAACCATGCCGGCGGCGCAGAAAAGCAAGGTCCGGATCAGGCCTTCGCCGAGGCCGAACGTCTGCACGGGATGGAACAGCAGGTTGGCGGCGATCACCGAGCCGAGCGTGACGATCGCCGCCGGACGCCAGCCCAGAAAAAGCGCAACGCCCATGACGGCCGGAACATAGGCCACATAGGGGCCGCGCTCGTGGATGAACGGCTCGAACGCCCAACCGATCAGCGTCGGGACGGCGATCGCCAGAACGGCTGCGACGGCAACCGCCGCTTTCGACCGCGCACGTCTGAGAATGGCTCGCCGGGCGAACGCAGTGGGAGTCACATGCCCTGCCGTCTTCGTGGCCGACGATCGCCGCATTCAGCCACGAACAATTCCCCGTGGAAGCATAAGCCACGAAAAAGGACTGTAAAATGGCCGGAAGTCAAGCGGGTCGACGCGCAAGGCCGGGGTAAAAAATGGTAAGCCCCGTCGCATTTCTGCGGCGGGGCTCCTGCATCGCATCCGGAAATCATCCGGGAACGCGATGTCCGTCTGTTCGCTCTTTCGAGTGAGCAGATAGCTATAACATCCGAAAGGCGGACAGGTTCCAGCGAAGGGCAAATGATTCTTAACGCGCTGTGGGCAGGAGGGTGGACCGGCGTCCTTACGTGAACAACGCAGGCGGATCGCGGGAAAAAGCCGCTCGCGTTAATGTAGATCAGTGAATTCGACCGACACTGTCGGCGCGCCTCCGGCGTTTCTCCCCGGCCACCGATGGAGGAAAGCCATGGCACGCAATCGCGACCAACCCATTCACCTCACCGGCACGGAAGCGCGCGGCGGCGAGATCGTCCTGCGCACGCGCCGGCAGCGCGGCATCTTTCTGGGCGGCCTGATCGGAGCGGGCGTGCTTGCGCTCGTGCTCGGCCTCGTCGGTTTCGCGTGAGGAGGAGCTTGCCGTGACGCAGCACAAATGGTCGCACGAAGTGACTGAACATTCCGACGCGCTCGATCTGGAGCCGGGCGTGTTCACCTGGAAGGACCCGAAGGCCATTGCGCAATCGCTCAAGCGCTCGGCGGAGCACAGCAAGCGCCGCAAGGGCACGCCGCTGCAATCGGCGATGGGGATGCTCACCTTCTACATCAACCGCGCCGGCGACAATCTGTCCAAGGCGGAACATGAGAAGCTGGAAAAGGCCAAGGACGAGTTGCACGCCCTGTTCGACAAGGCATAGGCGCGGCGCAGGCCGAAGGCGCTTGAAACCACGAACGGCCCGGATCGTTCGTTGGACCGTGTGCAATTCCGCCGGCCCTTCCACGAGATAGATTCATGTTCCATTGGACCCATGAAGCTCAGGAGAAACTTGAGCGAAAATTGTTCGCGCATGTCGCCGAGGCTTCCTTCCCCTGCGTGGGGGCGAAATCCGCCCTCGCGCGCGGGCGGCTTGCCGTTCTGGCCTGCGACCGGATCGACAGCGCGTGGGACGACCTGCGCATCCACGAGGGGCTGCTGCGGTTCGTCCAGGATTATCGCGCCGATCCCGTGCTTTTCCAAAGCTTCGCCGTCGTCTTCGACGGCCCTTCGGATCTTGGCGAGGACGATTTCGAAGCCGCGCTCTGGGCGCGCGTGCAATCGCTCAGCGACAAGGACGTCTGGCGCGGCCAGGAATATGATCCGCGCGTGAGCGCGGACCCGGCCAATCCGCATTTCTCCCTGAGCTTCGGCGGGGAAGGCTTCTTCATTGTCGGGCTGAACCCGAACGCAAGCCGCCCGGCGCGACGCTTCGAGCATCCGGCGATGGTGTTCAACCTGCACGACCAGTTCAAGCGCCTGCGCGATGCGGACCGATATGAAGGGCTGCGCGAAAAGATACTGACGCGCGATCAGCGACTGGCCGGCTCCCGCAACCCGATGCTAGCCCGTCACGGGGAAACGAGCGAAGCGCGGCAATATTCGGGCCGGATGGTCGGGGAGGATTGGGAAGCGCCGTTCGAATATAGTGGAGAGGCCAAATGACCCTCGACGTGCAGGTCATTCCCGAACGCAGCGGCACCGCCTTTCCCCTGCCCCGCGGCGCGACGCTGACGGTGATCGATCCGCGTGGCGAGCAGGTCGCGGACCTTCTGGCCTTCAACGCCGGCGACGTGGGCGAGGTGATCTCGTCCGGGCGGACGCTGGATTATGCCGAGACGATCAGGCTCACGACCGGGCACAAGCTCTATTCGAACCGCTCGCGCGTCATGCTCACGATCATCGATGACAGCGTCGGATGCCATGATTTCCTGCTGACGCCGTGCTCGGTCGACACGTTCCTGCATTTCTATCCCGACCTGCCGCCGCATCGCGGATGCTTCGGCAATCTGGCGGAGGCGCTGCAACCCTATGGCATCGGCCCCGATCACATCCCGATCGCGTTCAACTGCTTCATGAACGTGCCGGTGAACGGCGATTCCGGCAGGCTCCGGGTATTACCGCCGATCAGCAAGGCGGGCGACCATATCGCCTTCCGCGCGGAGATGGACCTCGTCATCGGGCTGACCGCCTGTTCGGCGCCGGATTCCAACGGCGGCAGCTTCAAGCCGATCCACTATCGCATCGACGCCCCATCCGCCGAATAGGTCGACGGCGGATCGGCGCTGGGGTAATCCTGCATCGCGAAGCTGCCGTGCAGCCAGGAGGGTGACGATGAATTTCGATGGCGATTATCGCATGCTGATCGGCGGTGAGCTGGCGACCGGCTCCGCCACGCTCGACGTGGTCAATCCGGCGACGGAGGAGGTGATCGCGCGGGTGCCGGACGCGACGCGCGACGATCTGGACAAGGCGATCGGGGCGGCGCGCGCGGCCTTTCCCGGCTGGGCGGCGACTCCGATCGAGGAGCGCAAGGCGAAGCTGACGGCGCTGGGGCAGGCGTTGCTCGCGCAGGTCGATCCCTTCATGCGCCTGCTGACGAAGGAGCAGGGCAAGCCCCATGCCGAGGCGCAGGGCGAAGTGATGGGCGCCGGCTACTGGCTGCTCGGCGCGGCCGCGCTCGACCTGCCGGTGACGGTGAACGAGGACAGCGAGGAACGCTACAGCGAAACCCGCCACGTCCCGCTCGGCGTCGTGGGCGCGATCGCGCCGTGGAACTTCCCGATGATCCTCGCGATGTTCAAGATCGGCCCGGCGCTGCTCGCGGGCAACACGATGGTGCTGAAGCCTTCGCCGTTCACCCCGCTGACCACGCTGAAGTTCGGGGAGATCGCGCGCGAGATCCTGCCGCCCGGCGTGCTCAATATCGTGACGGGCGGCGACGATCTCGGGCCGTGGATGACCTCCCACCCCGGCTTCGACAAGATCAGCTTCACCGGATCGACCGCCACCGGCAAGCGCGTGATGCAGTCCGCCGCGCCGACGCTGAAGCGCGTCACGCTGGAACTGGGCGGCAACGACGCCGCGATCGTCATGCCCGACGTGGACGTGGAGAAGGTGGCGGAGGAATTGTTCTGGGCGGCATTCCGCAACAACGGCCAGATCTGCATCGCCACCAAGCGCATGTATGTCCACAAGGACATCTACGAGCCGCTCAAGCAGGCGCTGGTCGCCTATGCCAGGACGGTGAAGATCGGCGACGGATCGGAACAGGGCACCCAGATCGGCCCGATCAACAACCGCCAGCAATATGAGCGCGTGCTGGACCTGATCCAGGACGCGAAGGACAAGGGCTATCAGTTCCTGGTCGGCGGAGAGAAGGCGGAGGTGCCGGGCTATTTCATCCCTGTCACGATCCTCGACAATCCGCCGGAAGACAGCCGGATCGTGCAGGAGGAGCAGTTCGGCCCCGTCCTGCCGCTCATCAGGTTCGAGGAATATGAGGACGTCATCGCGCGCGCCAACGCCACCGACTACGGGCTTGGCGGCTCCGTCTGGGGCAAGGACGAGGACAAGGCGCTGGAGATCGCCCGGCGCATCGCCAGCGGCACGGTGTGGGTGAACGAGACGCAGCACCTCTCCCCCGGCGCGGCGTTCGGCGGGATGAAGCAATCCGGCGTTGGCGTCGAAGGCGGCGTCGAGGGCCTGCTCGAATATACCAACGCGCAAACCATCGTGCGGCGCAAAAAGGCGGCGGCCACGGCCTGACGGCGGGCTCATCGGCCGGGACATGACCGCGCGACGGATTCGCTCCGCCGCGCCCACCGACTTGCCTTTTCTCATATTAGCGGCCCGTCGTTTACTGGGATGATGTAACCGTGTAAGAACGGTTTC
>JAYRJH010000207.1:0-5634 GCA_041906415.1 Sphingomonas sp.
GCATCGGGGCTAGACACGGCCCGCCCCGCGCGGCTACCGCATACGGCAATGACGCTGTCTTTCGGCCTTCTCCTTCGACTTACGCGCCCTTAGGCGCGAACCTCGCCGCGTGGCCGGGCCACGCCGACGCGCCTAAGGGCAAGACCCGAACCCATCCTCCCAAGCCTTCTCGCATAAAGAGAGCCGTCATGCTGCGCGATCCTTCCGTCAAATACCGATCCTTCCCGACCATCGACATCCCCGACCGCACCTGGCCGTCGAAGACGATCACCAGGGCCCCGCGCTGGCTCTCCACCGACATGCGCGACGGCAACCAGGCGCTGATCGACCCGATGGACGCCGAGAAGAAGACGCGCTTCTTCGACCTGCTGGTAAAGATCGGCATGAAGGAGATCGAGGTCGGCTTCCCCAGCGCGGGCGCGACCGAGTTCGACTTCATCTCCGGCCTGATCCGGAACGAGCGCATCCCCGAGGACGTGACGATCCAGGTGCTGACGCAATCGCGCCGCGACCTGATCGAGACGAGCTTCCAGAGCCTGAAGGGTGCGCGGCAGGCGATCGTGCACCTCTACAACGCCGTTTCCCCGGCATGGCGTAAGATCGTGTTCGGCATGTCGCGCGACGAAATCCGCCAGATCGCGATCGACGGCGCGAAGGTGCTGCGCGATGAGGCCGCCAAGCAGCCGGGCACGAAGTGGATGTTCGAATACAGCCCGGAGACCTTTTCCACGGCGGAACTCGATTTCTCGGTCGAGGTGTGCGCAGCGGTGATGGACGTGCTGCGCCCGACGCCGGACAATCCGATCATCTTCAACCTGCCCGCGACAGTGGAGTGCGCGACGCCCAACGTCTATGCCGACCAGATCGAATGGTTCGGCCGCAACATCCCGAACCGCGACTCCGTGGTGATCTCGCTCCACACGCACAACGATCGCGGCACCGGGGTCGCGGCGGCGGAGCTGGGGCTGATGGCGGGCGCCGATCGCGTCGAAGGCTGCCTGCTGGGCAATGGCGAGCGCACCGGCAATTGCGATCTCGTGACCGTCGCGCTCAACATGTATACGCAGGGCGTCGATCCGAAGCTGGACCTGTCCGACATCGACGAGGTGGTGAAGACGGTGGAATATGCCACCAACATCACCGTCCATCCGCGCACCCCCTATGCCGGTGATCTGGTGTTCACGGCCTTCTCCGGCAGCCATCAGGATGCGATCAAGAAAGGCTTCGCCGCACAGGCCGCGCGCAACGACGAGCTGTGGGAAGTCCCCTATCTGCCGATCGATCCGGCGGACCTTGGCCGCAGCTATGAGGCGGTGATCCGCGTCAACTCGCAATCCGGCAAGGGCGGCGTCGCCTGGGTGCTGGAGCAGGACAAGGGGCTGAAGCTGCCGAAGCGCATGCAGGCCGATTTCAGCCGCATCGTGCAGGCGCTGGCCGACGAGACGAGCCGCGAGCTGAACGCCGCCGACATCTGGGGCGCGTTCGAGCGCACCTATCTTCCCGCCGACACGGATCGCTTCGTGCTGCGCGATTATGAGGAGACGGGCGCCGCTGGCGACCGGCGCTTCGTGGGCCGCGTGTCGATCGACGGGGAGGAGCGCTCGCTTTCCGGGCGCGGCAACGGCCTGATCTCCGGCGTGATCGCCGCGCTCGCCGAAGGCACCGGCCCGGCGCTGGAGGTGGTGGATTATTCCGAGCACGCCATCGGCCATGGCGCGGACGCGCAGGCGGCGACCTATCTCGAATGTCGCGCCGCCGACGGGCGGACGGTGTGGGGCGTCGGCATCGATTCCGACATCGCCACCGCCGGCGTCCGCGCGGTGCTGAGCGCGGCGAACCGGGTGTAAGCGCCGGCCCCTTCCCGTCCGCCCCGGCCTGTCCGGTGGCGGACGGGACAAGGCGGCTGATCGCAGCGCAACCGCTTGCCCCATCCCCGCCCGCACCCTAGGCGGCGTGCATGACGAACCGCTTCCTCGCCGCCGCGCTGGCGCTCGCCCTTCCCTTCCCCGCCCTCGCCGAGCACGCCGAGCAGTCGCTGCCCGCGAAGGTCGATCCGGCCGTCGCCGCATTGCGCGACGCGGCGCTGAAGGACGACATCGCCTATGACATCGTGGAGGGCCTCACCACGGAGGTCGGCCAGCGGCTGGCGGGCACGGCGGCGGAGGCGCGCGCCCGGGCATGGGCGGTGGCGAAGCTCAGGGCGCTGGGCTTCAGCAATGTGCGGATCGAAACCTACCGCATGCCCGTCTGGGTGCGCGGCGAGGAGCGCGCGGAGATCACCGCCCCCTTCCCGCAGCAGCTGGTGCTGACCGCGCTCGGCAATTCCGGCGCGACGCCCGCCGGAGGCCTCACCGCCGAAATCGCCGTGTTCAAGACCTTCGCGGACTTCATGAACGCGCCCGACAGCACGATCCGCGGCAAGATCGTCTATGTCGGCAACGCCATGGCCCGCACGCAGGACGGCTCCAGCTATGGCCAGTCGGGCATCGCGCGTTTCGCCGGGCCGGGCATCGCGGCGAAACGCGGGGCGCTGGCGATGGTGATCCGCTCGATCGGCACGGACACGCATCGCACGCCGCACACCGGCGTCACCAATTTCCCCGAAGGCGTGAAGCCGATCCCCGCCGCCGCGCTCGCCGTGCCGGATGCGAAGCTGATCGAGGCGATGGCGGCGCGCGGGAAGCCGCTGACGATGAAGCTGGTGCTCACCCCGCGCCGGACGGGCGAGCAGGAATCGGGCAACGTCATCGCGGAGGTGCCGGGCAGCGATCCGGATGCCGGCATCGTGCTGGTAGGCGGCCATCTCGACAGCTGGGATCTGGCGACCGGCGCGATCGATGATGCGTCGGGCGTCGCGATCACGGCCGCCGCGGCGAAACGGGTGATGGATTCGGGCCGCCAGCCGCGCCGCACCATCCGCGTCGTCTGGTTCGGATCGGAGGAAGTCGGCGGATTCGGCGCGCGCGATTATGCGCGGCGGCATGGTGGCGACCATCACGTGCTCGCCGCTGAAAGCGATCTCGGCGCGGATCGCATCTGGCGCTTCCAGATGAAGCTGCCGGATGTGGGCGAGCGCATCGCCAGCGCGGTCGCGCCGCTCGGCATCGTCCATGCCGCGGGCGAAGGCGGGGACGGCGCGGATGTCGGCCCGATCGTGGAAAAGGGCGCGGTCGGCCTCGATTTCAACCAGTCCGCGCTCCACTATTTCGACACGCATCACACCGCCGACGACACACTCGATCGCGTCGATCCGGAAATGCTGCGGCAGAATGTTGCGGCATGGACGGCGATGCTCGCGATCGTTGCGAATGCGCCGGAGGAAATCGGCCCGGCAGCACCGAAAATGCGCTGAAACGAGGCTTGCGGCGGCGCGGGATCGTTTCGCTCCGTCAAAATTCCTCATTGACCCACCGAAATGGTTCGGTATTGCGGTGGCTCGCGACGGCGAGGGTCGGCCGCGAAGATTGCTATGCTTGGGAGCATTCGAATGAAGAAGTTTGCCTTTGTTCTTGCTGCCGCCGGCCTGATGTCCGTTGCGGCCTGCTCGAAGTCGGAAGCACCGGTCGAGAACAATGCTGATGCGCTGGCGGAAAACCTCCAGAGCGCTGCTGACAACCTCGACGCGGCTGCCGCCAACGCGACCGACGCGCTGGCGAACGCTGCCGACAACGTTGCGGCTGCGACCGACAACGCTGCTGCTGCGGTCAGCAACGCGCATTGATTTGCCGGCGGGCCGCAAGGCCTGCCGCGGCGATGCACGGAAATCGGGGCGTCCTCTTTTTGGGGGCGTCCCTTTTTCTTTGCCTGCCATTTTCTTTGCTGGCCCCGCGCCACTGCCCTCTTGCGCGGCGGCGCGGCGCTGCTACTCAAACGCGCGTGGGCCTGTAGCTCAATGGTTAGAGCTGGCCGCTCATAACGGCTAGGTTGCGGGTTCGAGTCCTGCCGGGCCCACCACCCACATATCGGCGATCATCCCGTCTGCTTCGGCCATGCGCCGGGGCGCGTCGAATCGCAGCGGGGCGCACTGGTCAACAAGGACGGCCCCTGCCCTCGCTCGGCGAGAAGGAGACGTTCAACGCTCCGCATTGCGGCCCCACCGTCAACCTCTACGACACCTATCACGTCGTCAGCGGCAATATCCTGATCGATCTCTGGCCGGTCAGCGCGCGTGGCCGCTCGCGTTAACGCGGCTCGTCGGCGCGTTTCTTCACCGTGACGGGCGCGGTCGGCGCTTCGGACATGGGGCTGGAATTCTTCTGCCCCTTCCCCTTCAGCTCGTCGATCTCATTCTGGCGGCGCTGGAGGTAGAAATCGCGCGAACGAGCGTAAGGATCAGACTGGCCGTCGTGCAACTGGTGCAACGTATCGTCGAATTCAGCGCGGTGATCGAGCACCCCGATCGCACCCAGCGGCAGCGAGAATTCAGGCCGGGTGATCCGCTTGCCATAGACGAACGGGAACAATGCGCGATCGAGCGCCCCGCCGATCAGGTCGCGCGGCGTGGTGGGGCCGACGATCGGCAGGAACATGAACGGGCCGGACTTGATGCCGTAATAGCCGAAGGTGTTGGCGAAGCCGTTGCTGCGCCGCTTCCATTTGAACGGCTTGCGCTTCGCGATATCGAACACGCCGGCGACGCCGACGGTGGTGTTGACCACGAAGCGCCCCACCGTTTCCAGCGCGCGGCCGATCTTGTGCTGCAACACGAAGTTCACGAACACCACCGGCTCGCGCATGTTGTAGAGGAAATTGTGCGCGCCGTCGCGAACCGGCTTCGGAACGACATCCTTATAGGCCAGCGCGATCGGCCCGATCAGCGCCTTGTCCACCGATTCCGTCAGCTCGAAGGATTTCAGGTTCGCGCCCCGGAAGGGATCTGGCGCTTCCCACTCGCCGCGCCCCGTGACGACGATGTCGCGCCCGTGGCCGGGGTGTTCCGCATCGTCCGGCGACGGGGCGGGAAGAGCTTCCGCAGGGGCGGGCGTGGCGGCTCCGCCCTCCGAAGGCGGAGGCGCGACCGCAGGCTCGGGCTCGGCCGCCGGCTGTTCCGGGGCAACGGGTTCGCCGACCTGCAATGCAGGCTCGGCCGGCATGGCCGGCGACACGGCGAACAGCAACATCCCGGCCAGCAGCAATGACGATCTCCCCCTCGCCGCGCGGCAACCTGAAAACGCGCGTGCCGCAGGAGACGATCCCTGCCGTTTTCCCCTGCCGCTGGCAAGATGCCGGGATCAGTCCTCGATCTGGCGAACGTCGCGCACCGCGCCGCGCGCCGCATTGGTGCTGAGCGCGGCATAGGCGCGGAGCGCGGGCGAGACGTTGCGCTTGCGGCCGAACGGCTTCCAGGCCTTGCTCCCGCGCGCCTCCATCCCGGCGCGGCGCACGGCGAGCGTCGCTTCGTCCACGTCGAGCTTGATCCCGCGATTCGGGATATCGATCTCGATCATGTCGCCCGTCTCGACCAATGCGATCAGACCGCCCTGCGCCGCTTCGGGCGAGACATGGCCGATCGACAGCCCGGAGGTGCCGCCGGAGAAGCGGCCATCGGTGATGAGCGCACAAGCCTTCCCCAGACCTTTCGACTTCAGATAGCTGGTCGGATACAGCATCTCCTGCATTCCCGGCCCGCCCTTC
>JAYRJH010000208.1:0-5617 GCA_041906415.1 Sphingomonas sp.
CGTCACGTCGAACGCCTTCTGGTCGCGATAGACCTCGCCGACCTTTGTTTGCGCGATCAGGGTCTGGGCCTGGCGACGGACCTCTCCCGCCGAGAGGCCGAGCCGAGCCAGTTCGGCCGGCCGCGGACGGATATGGACCTGCGGCACCAACACCTGGCTTTCGACCTTCAGGTCGGAGATGCCGGGAATTCGGATGAGCGCATCGCGCACCCGCGAACCTGACGCGCGCAACTCCTCCTGGCCGGGACCATAGATGCGTACGACCACGGTGGCGCCGGCTCCCGTCAGCACCTCCTTGATACGTTCGCGCAGATAGGTGAGCACATCGCGAAACAGCCCGGGATAGCCCTCGATCACTGCCTTGATACGCGCGACCGACGCATCGTAATCGGCCTTGTCGTCCAGACTGATCCAAAGCTCGGTGAAGTTCGGGCCAACGACCTCGTCCGCCTGCTCCGCGCGGCCGATATGGGCGCCGAAGTTCCGCACGCCGGGGATCGACCGCAATTCCCTCGAGGCGCGGATCGTGATGCGATCCATCGCCTCGATCGAAGTGCCGGGCTTTTCGACGAAGTGCATCAGGAAATCGGTTTCCCGGAAATCCGGGAGGAACTGGTCCTTGAACGTCGCATAGCCCAGTCCCGCGAGCAGAAGCCCCCCGGCGACGATCCCGACCGCCATCGACGATCGCTCCACGATGCGCGGCAGCAGCGCGGCATAACGTCGCTTCAGCCACGCTGCGAACCGGGTATCCCCGCGTCGTTCCGGGGCATTCGGCAGAAGGATCAGACACATCGCGGGCGTGACGGTCAGCGCGACCAGCAGCGACGCGCCGATCGCCAACACATAGGCAATCGCCAGCGGCTGGAAGAACGTGCCGGCGACACCACCGAGGAAGAAGATCGGCAGGAACACCAGCATCACGATGAGCGACGCGAAGACGACGGCCGAGCGAACCTCCAGCGATGCGGCGAGCACCACCTCGAATGCCGGTTTCGGCGCATCCGCCTCGCGATTGAGGCGAATCCGCCGCGCGATGTTCTCGACGTCGATGATCGCATCATCCACCACCTCACCGAGCGCGATCACCAGACCGGCGATGATCATCACGTTGATCGTGGCGCCCGACCACAACAGCACCAGCCCCGCGCCAAGCAGCGAAAGCGGGATGGCGACGAGGCTGATCACCGCCTGTCGCCAGTCGCGAGTGAAGACGAACAGCACGATCGCGACCAGCGCGCACCCGATCATCAGCGCGCGCGTCAGATTGTCGATCGAGCGCTCGATAAAGGTCGCCGGCCGGAAGATCGCAGTGTCCACCTTCACCCCGCCGAGACCCGGCCTCAATTCCGCCATCGCTGCTTCGACCGCGCGGGTCAGGTCCAGCGTGTTGGCGGTCGGCTGCTTTTCGACGATCAGCATGATGCCTGTTCCATCGTCGATGATCGCGTTCCCGATCGGCGGGCCGTGTTCTTCCACGACGCGCGCCACATCGCCGATGCGAACCGGCGCGTCGCCGCCCTGCCGCACGATCGCCTGTGCGAGCTGGCCTGCGTCCTGCACCATGCCAGACTGGCGCACCGACAACCGCTGGTTCGGCGTATCGACAAATCCCCCGCCACCGACCAGCACGGCATCCCCGGCGGCGGCGCGGACCTCGGCCAGCGTCACGCCCGCGATGCGGAGCCTGGCTGGGTCCACCAGCACCTGCAACTGCCGGTCGCGCTGCCCCCAGACGGCGACATTGGCCACCCCGGGCACCGCCATCAGGCGCGGGCGGATCGTCCAGCGGACCAGCTCCGAAAGCAGCATCTGATCCATGCTGGCGGAGGACAACCCGATCTTCATCGCGCGGCTGGTGGAGGAAAGCGGCGGCATCAGCACGGGCTGGCGCGCCGCGAGCGGCAGGCGCGGCTGAATCTGCGCCACCCGCTCCCCAACCATCTGCCGGGCGCGCAGCACATCCGATCCGCGCTCGAACAGGATCTGCACCGAAGACAGCCCCAGCACGGACTTCGATCGCAGCGTCATCAGCCCCGGCACGCCGTTCACCGCGGTCTCGATCGGCACGGTGACGAGGCTCTCCACCTCCTCCGTCGACAAGCCGGGAGCCTCGGTCTGGATCTCGACCATCGGCGGCGCGAATTCAGGGAAGACGTCGAGCGGCACGTCGCGGCCGGCGCGGATACCGAACACCACCAGCAGTGCGGCCAGCGCGAGGACGACGGCTCGCTGCGCGAGCGCTAGCCGGATGAGACCCGCCAGCATCAGTGCGCCGCGCCGAATTCAGTGCCGAACAGTTCCGCCGCTCCCGCGGTCACGATCAGCGCCCCCGTCTCTAGCCCGCGCGCGAGGAGCGCCCGTCCATCGGCTTCCGAAGCGACCTCGATCCGCTGGCGCACGAAGGTGTCGGGGGCCGTCCTCCGATAGACCCATTCCCCGCCGTTGATGTCGCGGACGATCGCGCTTGACGGTACGGACAGGCCCGACGCCTGCCCGCCGATCGGCAGGTCGACCGCCACCCGCTGGCCGACGCGAAAGGCGCGATCGCGATTGTCGATGGCGTAATAGAGATCGACCGTCCCCGCCGCCACATTCGCCGTAGGAGGAGCCGGCACCGGACGCGCAGATCGCGGAACCGCAACGCCGAGCGCCCGCACCTGCGTGGAGCCGTCCCGGCGGACATTCCCAATATCGCCCGCGGACACCGATGCCCGTACCCACAAGACCGGTTGCGCGCCGAGTCCGGCAACCGCCGGTCCGAGCAGCCGGCGCTGCTGCCGCGCCGCACCGAGCGCGGCCTGCGCGGTCGCAAGCGCCGCCGCCGCCTCGTCACGGCCGCGGATGCTACCCGCCTCTTCGCGCACGAGGTTTTCGGCGCGCGTCAGTGCGATGCGGGCAAGCCGCTCCTGCGCCGTCGCCCGGGCGAGTTCCGCATCGGCCGTCGCTTGCTGACCGCCGATCGCCCGCAAGTCGCTGGCGGAGCCAATCGGCACGCCACCTCCCGCGATGGGCGGCGCCACGATCTCGCCAGTGACGGCGCGATGTCCGGCCGCGGCGCCCTCGCCGACGCGCGCGAACTGGATGCCGAGCCGATGCTGTGCTTCGGGGGTCAGCTTCAACCTGAGCAGTTCTGTTTCCCGGGCCACATGTTCCGCATGAGCAGGCGGGACCGCAGGCTTGCCCGGGTTCTCCTCGCAACCGGCGAGCAGGATCAGGATCACGAAGAGGAAAGGACGCATGTCACACGCTTATCGCTGTGATATTGGCGCATGCTGGGCCGCGCTATACAATTTCCCAATCTTGGTTCGCCGACCTTCGAATGCGCGCTGTTCAGCGCGCGCCCAACCGCAATCGATCAGGACCGCCCGCGTGTTTCCACAGGAGCCTCGTCATATTCGCGGCGGTACAGGCGGCTAAAATAGCTTGGGTTGCATAGCCGGTTGACGCTCTCACCAGCGACAACTGAAGCCGGTCGTGACCACGCAGCGATTGACGGATAGCTGCGCAGGTCGCCCTCGAAGGAAATGCTTCCGGGATCAAGTCGACCGACCCTGCTCCCGAGGCTCGATCGATCGCTCGCCGATACCGACATTGACGACAGGGGATGAGGTCGCGAGCGCGATGTTGGCCCCCCTGAGGTCGGGAATGATCTGGAACAGCAGGTCGCTCTTGATTCGATACGCGTCGCGAGCAGACGCTACATAGCCGGTCGCGGCGAATTCGAGCGCCCCGTCCCGGACATCGGTGAGATAAACCACGGGTGCCGGCTCATGAACGAGTTCGGGATGGTCTTTCAGTCGCGCTTTCAACAAATCCCGCACGAGGATCGGATCGGCATCGTCCGACACCCGCAGCACGATCCTTAGTCGGGCAAGTGTGCTGCCCCTCGTAACGTTTCTGATCGTCCTGGAGACGAGGTCGGTGTTCGGCACGATCAGCTTCGACCGATCCGCCATTTCGATCTCGGTTGCGCGCACGCTGATCTTGCGGACGTCGCCGTCCAGATCGCCGATCGCGATCCAGTCACCGACTTTCACCGGGCGTTCGACCAGGAGGATCAGCCCGGACACGAAATTGCCGATGATTGATTGCAGGCCAAAACCGATGCCTACCGAGAGTGCGCTTGCAAGAAGCGTGATCCTATCGAGGCTGAGGCCCAGATAGGCTGACGCCATGACGATCGCCAGGATCGCACCAAGATAGGTAGTGCCGACACCCAGCGCATTCTGTGCTCCGATGTCCATCGAGGTCGTGGGCAGGTAGCGCACTTCCAGCCAGCGGCGCACCGCGCGCGTCACCGCAAGACCAAGAAGGAACACGAGGAACCCGATCGCGATCGTCGCGGGTGAAATCGTGACCTGCCCAAAGTGAAGAATCAGGTCACTTGTCGACAAGCGACCAAACAGATTTTCAGCGGTCGCTCCAAAAGGGGCCCAGATCGCCAGCCAGGCGAGCAGGAGAAGTCCGAGACGGGCGCAGCCCGACAGCAACACGCCGGTCTGCCTCAGCGCCGGAGCCGAAAGACCGAGCGAGGAGCGGAGGAAGGCACCGGGACGGGTTGCGGGGTCAAGCAGCGCCGGCAGGGCCTCGTCGACCAGGATCGTGAGAAGAAAAAGCCACCCCAGGACCGTGGCGATCCAGATCACCTCCCTCAGGATGAAAGAGCCGAACGCGATATAGCCGAACAATGTTGCAGCCAGGGCGGTGAACAACGCGACCCAGCTCGCGATCAGCGCGATCGCCCATGGCAGGCGCGAGGCGCGCCCGACCCGTTCAAGGGGATCATCGGATACCGCCTGCGCCGTATGCGCGACAGTCAGCAGGGTCGCGCCAATGGTTCCCAGAAGGATCAGGTTCACCAGGGATTCGAGCGCCGACGAGACGGCAGCACTGAACCTGAGCACGGAAGCGGCACCAAGCATGAAGCCGGTAACGGCAAAGGTCAGGCCGAGGATATCGGGAAAGCGTCGGATCCGAGAGACCAATGCGTCCGGCAATGGCGCCAGACGCCACGTCGGTCTGGTAGGCTGGAGCAGCATGCGTCCGAGCGCGGCGAAGACGGACGCGAAGACGATTACACGCGCCAGAATCGCCAGCAGGGCGACGACAGCGGGACTTCCGCCAAGAAGCACCCCGAAACCGCCCCGCAGCATCATACCGCCAGCCGATGCGGTGAGCATCACCATCGCGATGAAGCCCAGCGAGAGGATCGCCCGGCGTAGCCGGCTCGGCGCGGACGCTGTGGTCCAGCGTCCGATCGCCAGTCGCTCAAGCAATAAACGGCCCAGCGCGAGCAAAAGGTAGGCTAGCACGCAAATCGCCGCGCCTGCTGCCACTGGCAAGGCACCCGTGCCCGACAGCGCACGTGCGCCGGCGAATTGCGCTTCACCGCGCGTCACATCATCGGGCCACGCCGCAGCCACGCTCGTCCAGAATCGGTAGTCCAGCGGCGAGCGGGTTCGCTGCCACAATTGTTCAAGGAAGAGATTGCGCCGACGGGTCTGAAGATAGGATTCGAGCTGATCGATCTCGACGCTGACCAGATGCGCCTGCTTGACCTCGGTATCGATCATCCGGCGCGCCGCGGATATCTTCGAGCGCTCTTGCGCGATCT
>JAYRJH010000209.1:0-5605 GCA_041906415.1 Sphingomonas sp.
GGCATCCACCTGCACATCATCTCCGCCGAGGAGGAGGCGCGGCTCGCTGTGCTCGGGTGCCACGCGCTGCTGGAGCCGGGGGAAGGGGCGGCGCTGGTGTTTGATATCGGCGGCGGATCGACCGAGCTGGTGCTGATCGACACCGCCACCACGGTGCCTTCGGTGCTGGACTGGCATTCCGCCCCCTGGGGAGTCGTGTCCCTGACCGAGAGCGTCCCGGCCACCGGAGGCCCCGCCGGACGCGCCGTCACCTATGACCGGATGCGCGCCCTCGTGCGCGAGAGCTTCGCGCCCTTCGCCGCGCGGCTTCCGGAGGCGGACGGGCAGAAGCGGCTGCTCGGCACGTCGGGAACGGTGACGACGCTCGCCTCCGTCCATCTCGGCCTCGATCGCTACGACCGCGCGCAGGTGGACGGGCTGATCGCGCCGGCGGATGCGATGCGCGAGGTTTCGAACAGCCTTGCGCACATGTCGCCGGATGCGCGCGCGGCGCTGCCCTGTATCGGGCGGGAGCGCGCCGACCTGGTGGTGGCGGGCTGCGCGATCCTGGAGACGATCCTCGATCTCTGGCCCGCCGAACGCATCGGGGTGGCGGATCGCGGCATCCGCGAGGGCATCCTGCGCCGGCTGATGGCGGCGGGCCGATGAGCCGGGGAGGAGCAGGGGGCGGCGGTCTCCGCCAGCGCGTGCGCACGGCGCGCAACCGCAGCGCGCAATCGACCCGCTGGCTGGAGCGTCAGCTCAACGATCCCTATGTCCGCCGCGCCAAGGCGGAGGGGTATCGCAGCCGCGCCGCCTACAAGCTCACCGAGCTGGACGAGCGCTTCGGGCTGCTGAAGGGCGCGCGCCGCGTGGTCGACCTCGGCATCGCGCCGGGCGGATGGAGCCAGGTGGTGCGCCGCGTCGCGCCGAAGGCGGCGGTGGTGGGCATCGATCTGCTGCCGGTCGACCCGATCGAAGGCGTGACGGTCTTCCAGCACGACTTCATGGACGATGCCGTGCCCGCGATGCTGATGGAAGCGCTGGGCGGCGCGCCCGACCTGGTGCTGTCGGACATGGCGGCCAACACGGTCGGCCATCCGCAGACGGATGCGCTGCGCACCATGGCGCTGGTGGAAACGGCCTTCGCCTTTGCCGTGGACGTGCTCGCGCCGGGCGGCGCCTTCGTCGCCAAGGTGTTCGCGGGCGGCGCGGATTCGGCGCTGGTGGCGGAGATGAAGCGCCACTTCACCACCGTGAAGCACGCCAAGCCGCCCGCCAGCCGCAAGGGCAGCGTCGAATGGTTCGTGGTGGCGCAAGGCTTCAAGGGACGCGGGGAGCCGCAGTAACGGATGCCCGCGATGTCCCGGTGTGACACGTGCGCGATATTCTGTCGCGTTTCGGGACAATTGTGGATATGAGGGATGGAACAAGCGGAGCACATCGGACTTTCCGATGAGATAAAAGCAGTCAACCCGCGGGAGGGGTGACTGGATTGTTAGGGTTGGGCGTATGAAGATCGGTAAGAGGGGCAAGGGACTGATTCTCGTGGCATTGCTTGCAGTGTCCGGGGCGGGAACCGGCTACCTTGCGAGCAGCCACGGCGGAAAAGGGGGAATCGGGGCCGCCAATGCCGCCACCATTCCCGCGCCTTTCGATCTGCTGGCGATGTTCTCCGGCCGCTCTCCCGGCGCGCGCGACCCCGGGGCGCTGACGCAGACCAAGGTTCGCGAACGCGTCGCCGCCAATGTGCGCTCCCGCCCGCCCGCAGCCGGTGCGCCTGGCGCCGGAGCGCCCGAGGAGCGCGTGCTCACTTCGTTGCGCGAACGCCCGCTGACAACTGGTGAGCCGGGCGCGGGATTCGATAATTTGCCGTTCTCCGCCGTCGACGGGCCGCTTGTCGACGCCACCAATCCCTCAACTCCCGGCGGAGGAACGTCCCCCGGTCCTGTCGTCGCGCCGCCGCTCGTCGTGCCGCCTACGCCTACGCCCACGCCCACGCCTCCGGTGGCCGCGGTGCCGGAACCGTCCACGTGGATGACGATGATGATCGGCCTGTTCGGGCTTGGCATCGCGCTGCGTCGACGCGGGCAGCGCGCGGTGTTCGCCGATCGTTGAAGCCGCCAGCCAGGCAAGCCCGATGATTCGCTTGCTCACGCGCGTGATTCTTCCCGCCGCCTTCGTCGCCGCCGCAGGGGCGGTGGCGATGTCTGCGATTCGCTCCGATCCCTCGCCCTCACCTTCGTCGCCGCGGATCGCCGCGCCTGCTCCGCTTGCCTCGCCGCGAAGCGAGCAGGGACCGCGCATCTGGTATCCGGCCGGCCAATATCCCCGGCTCGGCCTGCCCGACGGGGAGCAGCGCGTGGTGAAGAGCGTGCTCAACGTGCCCCGGACGATGCATTTCGGGGATTATGTGTGGAACGAGGAGCATGTCCCGCGCGAAGGCGAGACATGGGTGCGCATCGATCTCGCGCATCAGTTGTTGTCGGTGTTCCGCGACGGGCATGAGATCGGATCGGCTGTGATCATCTACGGCACGGACGGCAAGCCGACGCCGACAGGCATCTTTCCGATCATGGAAAAGCAGCAGGATCACTATTCTTCCCTCTATGATGCGGAAATGCCCTTCATGCTGCGGCTGACGGGCGACGGGGTCGCGATCCACGCCAGCAACGTGCGGCGCGGTTTCGCCACGCATGGCTGCATCGGGGTGCCGCGCGCCTTCGCGGCGATGCTGTTCGCGGCGGTGAAGCGGGGGGACGTGGTGGCGATCTTGCCGCCCGCGGGCACGCCCGCCCGGAAAACGTAGTTATCTGAAAACTAACCAGCCCCTTCAACAGCCTGCTGACAGAGACATGAGAAGACCGGTCCGTTCCTCGGAATGGGCCAGTCATGTCGCAGAATCGACTGAAATCGCTGTTCGTGGGCGTCGTGCTCCTTTTCGCCCTCCCTGCGCTGGTGGGGGCGACCGACCCCACGTCGAACTTCGCCGACCGCCTTCTCGCGCGTCACAACCGCGAGCGGGTGGCGATGGGCATCCCTCCGCTGCAATGGGACGACCGGCTTGCGGGGTCGGCGCAGCGCTGGGCCAATTATCTCGCCGCGACCGGCCGGTTCGAGCACGCGCCCGAACGTCAATATGATCCGCAGGGCGAGAATCTCTGGGCCGGCACCAGGGGCGCCTTCACGCTGGAGCGGATGGTGGACGCCTGGATCCGCGAGAAGCGCTATTTCACCCCCGGCGTGTTCCCGAACAACAGCTCCACCGGCAATGTCGAGGATATCGGCCATTACACGCAGCTCATGTGGCGCGACACCGGCGAGGTCGGCTGCGCGATCGCGCGGGGGCGTGTGGAGGACGTGCTGGTCTGCCGCTACAGCGATGCGGGCAATTATATCGGCGAACGCCCTTTCTGATCGGCTTGACGCAGGCCCCGCGCGGGCGGAAATTCGCTGGATGGAATATCTTGATCTGTCCGAGTCCGAATGGCGGCGGCGGCTGACGCCCGAGCAATATCATGTGCTGCGCGAGGCGGGCACGGAGCGCGCCTTCGCGGGGCGCTATACCGACAACAAGGCCGACGGCCTCTATCATTGCGCGGCGTGCGATCTGGCGCTGTTCGATTCGGCCGACAAATATGATTCCGGCTCCGGCTGGCCCAGCTTCACCCGCCCGGTCGCGCCGGAGGTGGTGACGGACCATACCGATACCAGCCACGGCATGACGCGCACCGAGACGCGTTGCGCGCGCTGCGACAGCCATCTGGGGCATCTGTTTCCGGATGGTCCGCCGCCCGCCGGGTTGCGTTACTGCATCAATTCGATCTGCCTCGATTTCCAGCCGAGGGAATAGGCGCCGGCCGCTGGCCCCGGCCTTCGCTCCGGGGACGGCTCCGGCGCTCCACTCCGCTCTTGTTAAGCATCGGCTAAGCCTCTATCCGTTCAAACCGATCCAATGGCCCGCGCCCCTAGTCCCCGTTCGCCCTGGCGCCGCCGCCTTTCGCTCGCGATCAAGCTTTTGCTGGTGGTGGCGGTTATCGGCATCGGCGCGCTTGTCACCGCAGTTTACGTCACGCGTGCGCAACTGCCGAGTTTCGACGAGCTGAAATCCTCCCCCAACGGACAGATGATCCGTGTCCATGCCGCCGACGGCACGGTGATCGTGTCGATCGGCCCGAGCTATGGCGAGTGGCTGTCCGGCGATCGCATCCCGAAGGTGATGCGCGACGCGACCGTGGCGGTGGAGGACCGGCGCTTCTACAGCCATCTCGGCGTCGATCCGATCGGCGTGGCGCGATCGGTGAAGGTGCGCCTCGATCGCGGACGCTGGGTGCAGGGCGGATCGACCATCACCCAGCAGCTCGCCCGCAACGTGTTCCTGAACAACCAGAAGAAATTCGGGCGCAAGTTCCGCGAATGGCTGCTCGCGCTCGCCATGGAGCGCAAGTTCAGCAAGGAGCAGATCCTCGAACTGTATCTGAACAAGGTCTATTATGGCGGCGGGGCCTATGGCATCGACGCCGCCTCGCGGAAATTCTTCGGCCATGGCGCGGATCATCTGTCGCTGGCCGAGGCCGCGATCATCGCAGGGCTGGTGAAGGCGCCGTCCAATTACTCGCCCACCGCCGACGCCAGCGCCGCCGTGGGCCGCGCATCCGTGGTGCTGCAGGCGATGCGCGACGCGGGGATGATCTCCGCCGGCGAGGAGATGGCGGCCGATCCGAAGGCCGTGCCGCTCGCGCCCGAGCCGAAGCAGAACAGCGTGCGCTATTTCACCGACTGGGCGCTCCCGCAGCTCGAAATGCTGATCGACGAGACGGAGAAGCCGCTGGAGGTGTGGACGACGCTCGATCTCAACATGCAGCGCGACGCCGACGCCGCCGTCCGCCAGAACGTGCCCAAGGGCGCGCAGGGCGCGCTGGTGGCGCTGGATCGCGACGGCGCGGTGCGCGCGATGGTGGGGGGCACGGATTACGTCTCCTCCATCTACAACCGCGCGACGCAGGCGGAGCGGCAGCCGGGTTCCGCGTTCAAGCTGTTCGTCTATCTCGCAGCGCTGGAGGCCGGGAAGACGCCCGAATCGACCGAGATCGACGAGCCGGTGACGATCGACGGCTGGTCCCCGCGCAACGATTCGCGGCGCAATTCGGGTCAGGTGACGCTGCGCACCGCGTTCGCCTATTCGCTCAACACGATCGCCGCCAAGCTCGGCCAGCAGGTCGGCTTCGCGACGGTGGCGGACATGGCGCGGCGCTTCGGCATCACCACCACGGTCAACACCCATCCGTCGATGGTGCTCGGCACCTCCGACGTGCGGCTGATCGACATGACGCGCGCCTTCGCCAGCGTCGCCAATCAGGGCGTCGCCGTCACGCCTTATGGCATCACCAGGGTGACGACCAACGGCCAGACCATCTATCAGCACGAGGTGGACCAGAGCCGCGTGCTGGTCGCCCCGCAGGTGGCGGCGCAGATGATCGACCTGCTGCAGACCACGGTGAACACCGGCACCGGCCGCGCGGCGCAGATCGGCCGCCCGGTGGCGGGCAAGACGGGCACGACCAGTTCGTCGAAGGACGGATGGTTCCTCGGCTTCTCCTCCGGCCTCACCACCGGCGTGTGGATG
>JAYRJH010000210.1:0-5580 GCA_041906415.1 Sphingomonas sp.
GACCAGCGCCTGAACGAGGATAATAGCTGGGGCCTGCGCGCCAGCCTGCTCTGGCGGCCGGGTGGCGGGCGATTCACCAATTATGCGGTGGTCGACTGGTTCGACGTGGATCAGGCGCCCGGCGGCTTCGTGCTTTCGGCGATCAACACCAACCTGCCGCTTTACAACCTGCCCGGCAGCATCTCCGCGCCGGGCGGGCTGGCCGCCGGCACCGCAACCTTCGGCGCGGTCTGCAATACGGCGGTGGCGGCGGGGCTTTCGCCCTCGGTCAATGCCTGTATCGACCAGCGCCTGCGCATCGCAGCCACGTTCAAACCCGCGCTTATCGCGGAGCTTGCCCGCGCCGGTGCCGGCGGCGATTCGGTGCGTTCCGTCCCGCACGATCCGAACCTGCGGCTGGACGAGGTGCTGCGCCGGATCACCTTCGTCGATCAGGCGGAATTCGATTTCGGGCATGTCGGCCCGACCACACTCACCCTGCGCAACATCTTCGGATATCAGGCCGTCACCGGCGTCACCGCGTGGGACGTCGACGGGCTGGGCGGGCTGGTGCAGAGCGCCGTCGCCGTCGCCACCACCGCCGCTTATGCGACGACGCCATCGGGGCAGCAGCAGGGCAATATGGCGATCTATCGGCCGGGGCCGTATCAGAAGACCTATACCAACGAGACGCAGCTTCGCGGCACGATCGGCGACAAGGCGCTCGACTGGAACATCGGCTATTATTACCAGAACACGCCCTCGATCCGAAACCTGGACGGCATCCGCAACCTGTCGCGCGTCTATTCCGGCATCACGCTGCCGACGCTGGGCTACAACCCCTCCTTCCCCTTCGCGGACGGCGGATATACCCGCCAGCAGGCCGTGTTCGGGCAGGCGACGCTGGATTTCGGGGCGTTCGCTTCCTCGCTTTCCTCCATCCACCTCACCGGCGGCCTGCGAAAGAGCTGGGACAAATCGAGCCTGACCACGGCCGCCGTTTCCACCAGCCTGCCCTCGGGCGCCTATGTGCCGGGCGCCGCCTCAACCGCCACCACGGAAAGCTCCGGCACCAACTATACCCTATCGGTCGACTGGCAGGCGACGCGCGACCTGCTGCTTTATGCCGCGCATCGCAAGGGCTATCGTCCTGGCGGCATCAACCAGGTGCTCAACGCGACCGGGCTGCCCAATTATTCTCCCACCTATGCCCCGGAAACCGTGAAGGACATCGAGCTGGGGATAAAATACGGCTTCCGCGTCGGCGGCGTCAGCGGCCGGCTCAACGCCGCGGCGTATAATGTGGACTATAGCAATATCCAGCGCCTGTTCAGCGCGGCGGTGAACGGCGTGACCACCACATACAACGTCAATGCCTCCGCCGCCCGCATCCGCGGCTTCGAGCTTCAGGCGCAGATCAAGGCGGGCGGGCTGAGCATCGACGGCTCCTATGCCTATAGCGATCCGAAATTCACCTCATGGCAGGGCGCCGATCCGCTGGGGCTGATAAAGCCTGGCAACGCCGCCTGCCTTCCCGGGTCCACCGCCGCGCTCTGCCTGCTCAATCTGGCGGACACGCCCTTCCCGAACATATCGCGCCATCAGGCAAGCCTGACGACGCGCTACGCCGTCCCGGTCGGCGCCACCGGCGAGAGCGAGGTCGCGCTGTCGGCGACGGGTTATTATCAGAGCCGCCGCTACTTCTCCGACGCCGCCACGCGCAATATCCAGGTTTATGGCGAGGCCGTGCGCGACGCCATTTCGCAGGCGCCGTTCGGGCGGCTCAACCTGCGGCTGGAATGGAACAACGTGGCGGACAGCCGGCTGAGCCTGGCCGCCTTCGTCAACAACGTCACCAACAAGGATTATGCGCTCACCGCCGTCACCCAGCTTCATTCGCTGGGCACCGCCGTCAAACTCTATGGCGAGCCGAGGATTTTCGGTCTTGAGGCCCGTTTCAGGTTCGAACGATGAAATATGAATTCGCCAGCGCCGGCTGGATGGCGTTCATGCACGGGATGATAGCGGAGCGGGTGAAGCAATTGGGGGAGCAATCCCCGCCGCTCCGCATATCGCTGTGCGAGGTGTTCACCGATCCGCCGCGCCATCTGTCGCCCGACGGATCGCCGATCGCATGGCATTGCGTGCTCGACGAGCACGGACTGCGCTTCGGCGCACACGAGGTGGACGACGTCCTGTGGAAGGTGCGCGGCGACTATGGCGCGATCCTGCCGCTGGGCCGTTACGATACGCGCGGCGACCCCGATCGCGCGGCCAGTCTGGCGCGGATGGGAACAGATCTTGTCGCGCGCGGCCTGATGGCGATCGAGGGCGACCGGAGCCTCCGCGATCCGCGCGTCGGCAGCTTCCACGACGAGATCGCGCGCGTGACCGCCTAGGCGGACAGTACGCCCTCGATGACGAGCCGCAGCACCTCCCTCTCCGCCATTTCCAGGCTCGCATAGTCGGAATGTGCCAGGATCATCCCGCCCACCGCATAATTGCCGGCGGCGAAGGCCGCGGCGGCGACCCGCGCCTTGATCCGGGAACCGAGATCGTCGCCCAGCTCGGCCTCGAGCTCGGTCGTGATGATGTCCTGATAGGCGGCGGAAATCTCGGAATATGCCTGTCGTACCGCAGGCTCGGACGCGGCGATCTGCCGCACGTTCGCCGCCGGACCGCGACGGCTTAACTCCTTGGAATGGAGGATGACATGATCGGACCAGACGTCGACGATGGAGCGCACGCCCCGTTCCCGCGCCGCCATGCGAAACTCCTCGAGCGCGGCGTGCTGGTCATAGAGCACCAGATGCGCCTTGGTCGGGAAGTAGCGCAGCAGAGTGCGTTTGTGGACGTCGGCCGCCTCGGCGATCTGCTCCAGCGTCGCCGATTCATATCCGCGTTCCAGAAAGGCCTGAAGGGCTGCTTCCGCGATCTGCCTTCGCGTGCGCTCGATCTTGCGCTGGCGAAGGCCGGGCTTCTTTGCGACGGGGTCTTTATCGGTCATGCCGTGAATCCTGGAACCAATATCGCCTCGCCGCAAGCGCGCGGAACGAGCGCGGCGTGACGAGCGCAAGCATCGTCCCGCCATCCGCCGTCGAGGAGCGACTGCCCTTTTCGACGCGCTTGCTCTACGGCCTCGGAGAAGCCGGCGAAGGGCTGAAGACCGCCGCGCTCGAAACCTTCCTGTTCTTTTTCTACGTGCAGGTGGTCGGGCTTTCAGGGGCGTTGACCGGAACGGCGTTGTTCATCGCCCTGCTGTTCGACGGGCTGGTCGATCCTTCGGTCGGCGCATGGTCCGATCGCACGCGAAGCCGGCTGGGCCACCGCCACCCCTTCCTCTACGCCGCCCCGATACCGTTGGCGATCGCGCTGATCTTCCTCTTTTCTCCGCCCGAAGCGGGGCAATGGCTGCTGTTCGGCTGGCTGCTGCTGTTCACGATCGCCGCGCGTTTCGCGATGACGCTCTATTACGTGCCGCACATGGCGCTGGGCGCGGAACTGACGAGCGACTTCTCCGGACGAATCTCGCTCGGCGCGCAGCGGACGTTCTTCGGCTATGCCGGGCGTCTGGCCGCGATCGCGATCGCGTTCGGCTTCGTGTTCCGCGCGACGTCGCCCGGCGTGAACGGGCAATTGGATCGCAGCGCCTATCCACGGCTCGCGGTGATATTGGGATGCCTCGTCGTCATCGTCGTGATCGTCTCCGCGCTCGGCACGCAGCGGCGGGCGTTGCAGGCCGCGCCGCAATCGCACGCGCCGGTGAGCACATTGGCGGCGCTGCGCCTCGCGATGCGATCTGCATCGTTCCGCGCATTGTTCTTCGCGCTGCTCATCATGTATTGCTACAACGGCGTTCAGGGCGCGCTCGCGCTACACATGAACACCTATTACTGGCAACTCACGCCGGCCCAGATACCGTGGGTGCTCTATGCCTCCGTCGCCGGTTTCATGATCGGCATACCGCTCGCCCGCCCGCTTTCGGTGCGGTTCGACAAGAAGCGTCCCTATATGATTGGCATATTGGGATCATGCCTGATCGGCAGCGGGCCGGTGATCCTCTCGCTGCTGGGCATGACACCTTCCCCCGGCTCCGCGCCGCTCCTCGCGCTGCTCGTAGCGGCGGGGCTGGGCCTTGGGCTGGTCGGCGCGATCCCCGTGGTGCTGGCGGCCGCCATGCTGGGCGACGTCGCGGACGAATATGAAGTCCTCCACGGCGCGCGCGTCGAAGGCATCGTCTTCGGTGTCAACGCCTTCTGCCGCAAAGCCTCCATGGGGCTGGGAGGTGTCGCCGCCGGGCTGATCGTGGACCTGATCCATTTCCCCAAGGGGATGTCGCCAGGCACGATCCCCGAAGGGCCGCTGTTCCGGCTGGCGGTAGCCTATGGGCCGCTGATGCTGGCGGTCCTGTGCATCGGGCTTTCCGCCATGCGGGGCTACCGGCTGTCGCGTGACGAGGTGGAAGGCATAACCGATCGGTTGCGCGCGACCGGACGACGCTGAACGCAAGGCCTCGCAGCCCGGCTCACACGGGAAGGATTTCCGCGCTGTGCTCGCCCAGCGTCGGCGAGGGCCGAAGGATCGGCGCGCGCGCGCCATCGATGCGAATGGTGGGAGCCGCGCTCCAGTGGCTGCCGACATAGCGCCGCTCGATCCGCACCCATGCGCCGGTTTCCGACAGGTGCCGAGCCTCCGGCAGGTCTTCCGCGGCGCACACCGGCGCGGCGGGAATGCCGGCCTTCTGCAACGCATCCGCCGCCTCGTCGGCCGACATTCCGGCCAGCGACTGCTCCACGGCCGCCTCGATCGTGTCCGCATGAGCGTTTCGCGACGCGACCGTGGCGAAGGCCGCGCGCCACTCCGGCCTGCCGAGCCAGACGGTGAGCGCGGCCCATTGATCGTCGTTGCGGCAAATCAGCGCGACATGCGATGCGCCGGCTCGCACCACGCAACGCGGCGCTCTTGCGGAGGACCGGCTGCCGAGCCGCTGCGGCGGACCCCAGGCCTGCGCGCGCATGATCGCATCGGCGCCAAGCTGGAACAGACATTCGACCTGCCCCAGATCGGCCCAACTCCCGCCGTGGATCGCGCGGCCATGAAGGCCCGCCAGCGCCGCGATCGCGCCATAGATGCCCGCGACGGGATCGCCATAAGCGGCATGTTGCAGCACGGGCGGCCACGTGGCCTCGCCATTGACATGCGGCATGCCGGACGCGTGCTCGACGGTGGAGCCGTAAGCGCGGAAGAAGCTCCATGGCCCTGTCGCGCCGAATGCTCCCATCGACACCATCGCCAGCCCCGGCCGCAGTCCGATCAGATGCTCCTGATCCAGCCCCAGCTTCCGCATCACGCCCGGGGCGTAATTCTCGATGACGATGTCGGATGCGCGCACGATATCCTCGGCGGAAGCGCGGCCGTCTTCGGTGGTGAGGTCCAGGCAGATGCCGCGCTTGTTGCGGTTCATGATGAGGAAGGCGGGCATCACCTCATAAGCGGGCGGATCGGATCGGCCGGGCGGCTCCCAGCCGCGCCACCAGTCGTAATGCGCCTCGGATTCGATCTTGATGACGTCCGCGCCCAGATCGCCGAGCAGGCGGGTGC
>JAYRJH010000211.1:0-5487 GCA_041906415.1 Sphingomonas sp.
CCACCCTCATAGCCTGTCAGCCGCTCCGGCCTGAGCGCGGGATTGGCGGCGGTGGCATCCGCGCCGACGCGATAGGGGCGATAAAGCTCGTTCAGCGTCGGCAGCCGCCAACCGCGATAGGCTGCCGCGCGAAAGGCGAGCATATCGACCGGCTTCCACGTCGCTCCGGCGCGTCCAGTCGCCTCGCTGCCGGTGCGGTTCGGATAATGCAGGTCGTTCACCGACGCCCCGGTGGCCATGATATGCTCTTCGAGATAGCCGTCCGCGATCCGCCACCAGTCGATCCGCCCGCCGAGATCGAGCGTGACGCGGCCGAGGTCGGCGCTGCCGTCCGCGAACAGGCCCATGTTGCGCGTCTCGCCGCCGGCATGGCGCTGACGGGTCGGCACGCCCGCGACATAGCTGAAGAGCTCCTGCGTCCGCCCCGAAACGGCGCGGACGTCACCGCCGAGCCGCAGTGACAGGCCTTCGCCGAGCGGCGGCGCGATCTCGATCCGCGCGCCCAGGCCGGTGGCGGGGGTGTTATATTGGTCCAGCGTCTCGGTCGCGCTGGTGCGCGCGGCGTTGATGCTGGCGAATTGCGAGGTGAAGGCGCGCGTCTGGAGATAGGCGAGCGCAGACCAGCCCCATGTCCCGCGCCCGACCAGCCGCAGGCTCGCATCCGCGCCCTTGCTGCTGTTCGCGGTGAAATCGGTGCCGCGATCGCGCGTGTCGGTGAAGGCGCTGACGTTCGCCTGCAATTCCGTGTCCGGCGCGATGCCGATCACGCCCCGGAAGGCGGCGCTGGCTTGCTCATAGGGCGCGGGGTGGTCGACCGGGCCGCGCTGCTCCGGCGCGGTGGGCGTGAAGCCGTCGCCGCGCGCATAGCTGGCGGAGAGAGTCGCGAAGCCCGGCCCCCGCACCAGCGCCGCGCTGCCGTCCGCCTCCAGCGAATCGCGGCTGCCATAGGCGACGCCCATCGCCAGCGGGGAAAGCTGTCCGGGTGTCGCGCTGTCCATCTCCACGGTGCCGGCTAGGGCGCCGGGGCCGAAATAACCGCTGCCGCCGCCGCGTGTGATGCGGATGCGGCCAAGCCGTTCGGCGGCGTAAGCGGGGAAGGGGACCCAGCCGCCGAACGGATCGGCCTGCGGCACGCCGTCGAGGATCAGCAGAGCGCGGCTGGAGGCATTGCCCCCGATGCCGCGCAGCGAGATGCCCTGGCTGGTGGGATTGGCCGTGCGCGAATCCGATCGGCGGAATTGCTGCAGCCCGGCGGAATCCGAGAGGATGCTCTCCAGCCTTGTGCTGGCGTTATCGGTGATGCGCTCGCGATCGATCGTGGTGGTGGCGAAGGCGCTGTCGCCGGGCCGGTCGTCCAGCCCGCGTCCGGTGACGATGATGTCGGGTTGCGGCGCGTCCATGCTCTGCGCCTGCGCGATGCAGGGCGCGAGGGAGAGCAGGGCGAAGGCGATCGGGCGGCGCATCCGGCCTGCTTACGCAATGCGCGGGGGCGGCGCAAAAGCAAAGGGCCGGGAGATCGCTCTCCCGGCCCTTCATGTCCCGGCGATGCCGCGATGCGTTACGCGCCCGCGACCTCGGCCACGTCCACCTTGATGCCCGGCCCCATGGTGGAGCTGACGGCGATCTTGCGGACATATTTGCCCTTCGCGCCCGACGGCTTGGCCTTCACCACCGCGTCGACCAAAGCGTCGAAGTTGCGGCGCAGGTCCTCGGCGGCGAAGCTCGCCTTGCCGATGCCGGAGTGGATGATGCCGGCCTTCTCGACGCGATATTCCACCTGACCGCTCTTGGCGGCCTTGACGGCTTCGGCGACGTTCATCGTCACGGTGCCGAGCTTCGGGTTCGGCATCAGGCCCTTGGGGCCGAGCACCTTGCCGAGGCGGCCGACGACGCCCATCATGTCCGGGGTCGCGATGCAGCGGTCGAAATCGATCGTGCCGCCCTGGATCGTCTCCATCAGGTCTTCGGCGCCCACGACGTCGGCGCCGGCGGCGCGTGCTTCGTCAGCCTTCGCGCCCTTGGCGAACACCCCGACGCGCACCGTCTTGCCGGTGCCGGCCGGCAGCGTGACGACGCCGCGCACCATCTGGTCCGCGTGGCGCGGATCGACGCCGAGGTTCAGCGCGATCTCGATCGTCTCGTCGAACTTCGAGGTGGCATTGGCCTTGGCCAGCGCGATCGCCTCGTCCACGCCGTGCAGCTTCTCGCGATCGATCGTGATCGCCTTCTGCTTCTTGCTCAGCTTCGCCATGTTCAGCCCTCCACCACTTCGAGGCCCATGGCCCGCGCGCTGCCTTCGATGATCTTGGTCGCGGCTTCGATGTCGTTCGCGTTCAGGTCCTTCATCTTGGCCTGCGCGATCTCCGAAAGCTGCGAACGCTTGATCTTGCCCGCGACGACCTTGCCCGGCTCCTTCGAGCCCGACTTCAGGTTCAGCGCCTTCTTGATGAGGAAGGTCGCCGGCGGCGTCTTCGTCTCGAAGGAGAAGGAGCGGTCTGCATAGACGGTGATGATGGTGGGGAGCGGCGCGCCCTTTTCCATGTCCTGCGTCTGCGCGTTGAACGCCTTGCAGAATTCCATGATGTTGACGCCGCGCTGACCCAGCGCCGGGCCGATCGGCGGCGACGGGTTTGCGGCGCCGGCGGGCACCTGCAACTTGATATAGCCGGTAATCTTCTTTGCCATGTCACTCTCTCAATCCGGCCGCGCCCTTGCGAGCGCGCCCTGGTTTCAAGCCTAGCGGTACGAGCGGGCACGAAGCCCTCCCGCGAGCGTTTCCATCGCTGTTACGAGGAAGCGGGGCCGTTAGCGGAAACGGGAAGGGAATGCAATCCGCCCGTCAGGCGGTGATGCGGAAGCTGTAGCTGTAGCTCGATTGCGGCGCGCCGGAAACGCCGGTGATCGTCACCTTGTAGCTCACGCCCGTCTGCAATCCCGTGACGCGCCACTGGATCGAATTGGGCACGCCATAGCCCTGATAGTCGGTGCTGACGTCCGTGACGGTCATCGCGCCATTGGGGCCGGAGACGCTGATCGTGGCCTTGTCGAAATTGACATTCTGGTTTGCCCAGTTGCTCGACGTGCTGGAGATGGCGGTGAAGGACAGATAGTTCGTCAATCCGAAATAGCGCTGCGGATAATCGCCATAGGGATAGGCGACGAACGGCGGGATGCCGGCGGGAACGGCGGGATCGCTGTTGAACCTGAACACCCGCATCGATGCGGCGCTGGCGCGCGAGCCGTCCGCCAGCGTCACGGTGACGCGGCCGTAGGAGGTCTTGCCGAGGAAGGGGCTGAGAATCCAGCGGCGGTGGCCGATGTCGGAGGAGCCGCCCTCCGTCATCCACAAGGCGAGATATTCGTCCTCGTCCTGCACCGACAGGTTGCTGCCCCAGCTTCCGACCAGATTGCTCGATCCCGCGCCCGCCGCGCCGCTGGCGCTGTAGCAGGGCCAGCTTGCGTCGGGCGTGTGGCTCAACTGCTTCGCGATGGCCATCATCAGCGCCGCATCCTGCTCCTGCGCATCCTCATTGCCGGAATAGGCGACGGGCGGCAGATTGTGCAGCGCACGCAATGCATTGAGCTTGTTAAGGAAATTGTCCTTCACGCTGGCCTTCAGCGTGCCGGAGACGCAGTTGGATACGCTCGGCTGAGCATTGAACAGCGCCGCCGCCTGAGCGCTCCATGTCGTGGGCGGGGCGGTGCCGGCGGAACCCGACGAGGTGGGCGTGGGCGAAGGCGAGGGGCTGGCGCCGGCGACGGGTGCGGCAGGGTCGCTTCCTCCATCCGATCCTCCGCAGGCGGTGAGCAGGATCGCGAGCGCGACGGCGCAGAGGTGGCGGGGGAAAGCGAACATGCCGGCTTCCCTATCCGCCCAATTGCAAAAAGGGCGTTAACCAGCCCCGTTCATCGCCCGGCCGGCCGCGGCAGCAGCAAGATCGCCTCCAGCCCGCCGCCCTGGCGATTGGCAAGGGAGATATCGCCGCCCGCTTCGCGCGCGATGGCGCGGGCGAGCGCGAGGCCGAGGCCGATCCCGCCCGTCTCGCGGTTGCGGGAGCTTTCAAGCCGGGTGAACGGCTCGAACACCTCGGCGATCCGCGCTTCCGGTATGCCGGGGCCGCGATCGGCGACCGTCACGGCCACGTGCCCGCCTGCCGGATGGACCGACACTTCCGCGCCGCCGGCATATTTCACGGCATTCTCGATCAGGTTGCGCAGCGCGCGGCGGATCAGCGAGGGACGAAGGCGCACTGGCAGGCGTTCGCTTTCCTCGAACATAACCTGATGGCCGAGATCGCGGAAATCCTCCACCACCGCATCGGCGAGCGCGGCCAGATCGACCTCCGTCACCGGCTCGCTGGGGCGGCCGAGCCGTGCGAGGCTGAGGATGTCGTCCAGGGTGCGGTTCATCTCCGCGATGATGTCCGCCATGCGGGCGCGGTCGGCCTCGTCCTCCACCGATTCGATCCGCACGCGCAGCGCGGCGAGCGGGGTGCGCAGATCATGGCCGAGCGCGCCGAGCATCCGGTCCTTCTCGTCCAGCATCGCGCGGACGCGGACGCCGAGCGCATTATAGGCGGCGATCACGGCGCGGACGTCGGCCGGCCCCTCCTCCGGCACCGGCGCGGCATCGCCGTCGAGCGAGAAGCGGCGCGCGTCCAGCGCCAGCGCGCGCAGCGGGCGGGAGATGCGCCGCGCCAGCCACAGCACCGGCACCAGCAGCACGAGATAGAGCACCAGGGTCTGCGCGATCAGCCGCCACAGGATCTGCGGCCCGCTTTCCGGCCAGAAGCCGCGCACCACCAGCCAGCCGTGGCCCGGCTGCTCCACCGCGATCATCACCATCCGGCGCGGGTGATGACGGCGGCCATAGGAGCCGGGCGGGGAAAGGACGGCGGCGTCGATCCGCCCCGCCGCGACGCCGACCCGCGCGAGCGTGGCGCGCGCCGCCTCCGCCACGTCCGCGCGGCGCGGGGCATCGGGAGGAATGGGGTTCACTGGCAGGCGGCTGACGCGGCCCCGCCCCTGATCGATCGGCCGCCCGCTGGCCTCCCGCTCGATCGCGTCGGCGATGCGCAGCGCGGGCAGGGCGGCGCTCTGCTGGATGCGGTTCGCCGAGCGATCGCGGACGATCAGCGCGAAGTTCACCGCCTGCGCCACGAACAGCGCCAGCGCCACCAGCAGCGCCATCTGTCCGGCGAGGCTGCGGGGCCAGGGGGCTTTCACAGGCGCGTCACCTCGGCCGCGAAGGTGTAGCCGCCGCCCCATACCGTCTTGATGATCTCCGGCGTCTTCGGGTCGTCCTCGATCTTGCGGCGCAAGCGGCTGATCTGGTTGTCGATCGAACGGTCGAAGGCGGCCGCCTCGCGGCCCTGCGTCAGGTCCAGCAGCTGATCGCGCGTCAGCACCTGCCGGGGACGGCGGACCAGCGCGAGCAGCAGGTTATACTCGCCGGTCGACAGCGGCACGGACACGCCGTCGCGGTCC
>JAYRJH010000212.1:0-5441 GCA_041906415.1 Sphingomonas sp.
AAAGCTGCGGGCGTTTGTCCTCGCGCTGCTCCACCGCGCGGCTGAGCTGGGAGAGCGCCAGCACCGGCACGTTCAGGTCCTTCGCCAGCGTCTTGAGACCACGCGAGATTTCGGAGATTTCCTGCACGCGGTTGCCGTCGCTGGATTTCCCGCTGCCGGTAAGGAGCTGGAGGTAATCGACCACCACCAGCCCGATCTCGTTGTTGTGACGCCGCTGGAGCCGCCGGACGCGCGTGTGCAGGGCGCTGATCGAAAGCCCGCCCGTATCGTCGATGAACAGCGGCAGATTCTCCAGCTCCGCCGCCGCCGTCGCCAGTTTCTCGAACTCCGCGCGGCTGATCTTCCCCATGCGCAGCGCCTCGGAACTGATCCCCGATTGCTCGGCCAGAATGCGCGTCGCAAGCTGATCGGCGGACATTTCCAGGCTGAAGAACGCCACCTTCGCGCCGACCGATTCGGATGGCGGGATGCCGTCCTCCATGTCGCGCATCCAGCGGCGCGCGGCGTTGAAGGCGATGTTGGTGGCGAGCGAGGTCTTGCCCATGCCGGGGCGGCCGGCGAGGATCATCAGGTCCGAATGGTGCATGCCGCCGATCTTGGCATTGACCGAATCGAGGCCGGTGGTGACGCCCGAAAGGTTGCCGCCCGAATTGAGCGCGCGCTCCGCCATCTTCACCGCCATGGTGGTGGCCTGCACGAAGGTCTTGACGCTGCTCTCCGCCCCGCCGTCTGCGGCGACCTTGAACAATTCTTCCTCCGCCGCCTCGATCTGCGCGCGCGGGTTCACTTCCTCCGACGTGTCGAGCGCGCGGTCCACGAGCGTGCGTCCCACCGTCACCAGCGCGCGGAGCATCGCGAGATCGTAGATCTGCTGCGCGAACTGCCGCGCGCCGATCAGCCCCGCGCCGGAGCCGGTGAGGCTGGCGAGATAGGCCGGGCCGCCCAGCTCCTTCATCCCCTCGTCCGCCTCGAACATCGGGCGCAGCGTGACGGGGTTGGCGAGCATGTCGCTCGCCCGCAGCGTCTTGATCGCGGCGAAGACGCGGCCGTGCAAGGGCTCGTAGAAATGCGCCGGCTCCAGCCGGTCGACGATGTCGTCGGCCAGCCGGCTGTCGATCATCATCGCGCCCAGCAGGGCGGCTTCCGCCTCCACGTTGCGGGGAAGGTGGATCGGCTCGGCCGGATTCTGCGCGGGATTGGGGAAAGCTAGCGTCGCCATGATCCGCCTTCTACGCCTGCCGCGCGCGCGCTCAACCGGATTGCGGCAAAACTGCTGTGGATAGATTGTCCCGCGCCGCGTTCGTCTCTATCGCAACGATAATGAGCGATCCGCGGATCATCGACGTCGAGCTGGACGAACGCACCATCCTGTGGCGTTCCGCCGATATCGAGCAGGAGCGGCGGATCGCGATCTTCGACCTGATCGAGGGCAATTATTTCGCCCCGCAGCGCGAGCATCATGACGGCTATGCCGGGCCTTATCGCCTCTCGCTCGCGGTGGAGGAGGGGCGGCTGGCGATCGGGATCGCGCGCGAGGACGGATCGCATCTGGAGACGCTGATCCTCGCCATGGGCCGGTTCCGCCGTCCGATCCGCGACTATTTCGCCATCTGCGACAGCTATTTCCAGGCGATCCGCCAGTCCACGCCGCAGCAGATCGAGACGGTGGACATGGCCCGCCGCGCCATCCACAACGAGGCGGCGGAGCTGCTGAAGGAGCGGCTCGCCGGCAAGATCGAGATCGATTTCGATACGGCGCGCCGCCTGTTCACGCTGATCTGCGTGCTCCACATCAGGGGCTGACGGAAGGATGTGGGGGCTTGGGCGATTCGCGCTGATCGTGGCGTCGCTGGCGATGGCCGGGGTGGCCGCGTGGCAATATGCGACACGCTGGCGCCCTTCGATCGAGCGTTATCCGGTGCAGGGGGTGGATGTGAGCGCCGGCGACGGCGCGATCGACTGGAACACCGTGTCGGCGCAGGGCGCGGATTTCGCTTACGCCGTGGCGACGCGCGGCAGTAATCGGCGCGATCCCGCGTTCGAGGCGAACTGGCGGGGGATCGACGCGGCCGGGATGCGACGCGGGGCGATTCATGTCTATTCCTTCTGCCAGCCGGCGCGCGACCAGGCCAATGCTTTCAACACCTTCGTGCCGTCGGACACGAATGCGCTGCCGGTGGCGATCGACATCGCCTATGATCCCGCCTGCGCCGCGCGGCCGGAGCATGACGCCCTGGTCGGCGAGTTGAAGACGCTCGCCGCCACGATCGAGGCGCATATGCGCAAGCCCGTGCTGCTGCGCATCGCGAAGCCGGTGGAGGCGGACTATCGGATCAGCGAATCCCTCCCCCGCAACCTGTGGGCGGTGGGCAATTTCATGGCGCCCTCCTATGCCGCGCGCCCCTGGCGGCTGTGGCGCGCCAACGACATGCGCCGGGTCGAGGGGATCGACGGCCCCGCCAATTGGGATGTCGCCGCGCCATGATCGACCGCAACGCCCTGATCGCCGCCGCCCGCGCCGCCGCGCGGAATGCCCATGCGCCATATTCGCGCTTCGCGGTCGGCGCGGCGCTGCTGATGCGCGACGGATCGATCGTGACCGGCGCGAATGTGGAGAATGCCAGCTACGGCCTCTCGCTCTGCGCGGAGACGGTGGCGGTGGCGAGCGCCGCGGCCGCGGGCCGGCTGGCGGAGATCGTCGAGGTGGCAGTGATCGGCGGCGCGATGGATGCGGACGGCGCGCCCACCGGCGCGACGCCCGTCAGCCCCTGCGGCCGTTGCCGTCAGGTGCTGAACGAAGCGGCGCAGATGGGCGGCATCGACCTTCCCGTCCATTGCGGCGCGGCGGAGGGCAATGCGGTGACGACCTATCGCCTGTCACAATTGCTGCCGGACGCCTTCGGACCCGCCGACCTGGGAATCGCGCCGGTCCGGCCCGGATAACGCCTCACGCTCCCAGGGCGTCCGCGCTCGCATCCCCGAGGTCGGACCCGCCGTCCACGTTCAGTATCGTGCCGGTGATATATTTCGCTTCGGGGCTGGAGAGGAACAGCGCCGCATCCGCGATATCGCGCTTCGTGCCATAGTCGCGCAGCGCAAGCCGCCCCTTGATCGCCTTCTCTCGCGCGGGATCGGCGAGGCGGCGCATGCCTTCGGTATCGCCGATCGGCCCCGGCGAGATGGCGTTGACCCGCACACCCGCCGGCCCCCATTCCAGCGCGAGGCATTTCGTCACCATGTTCACCCCCGCCTTGGCGGCGCAGGCATGGATCTGGAAGCTCATCGGATGCACCGCCTGCCCCGCCGTGATCGCGATCAGCGAAGCGCCCGGCTTCACCAGGTGATCCCAGCTCGCGCGGAACACGTTGAACGTGCCCAGCAGATCGATATCCACCACCGTCTTGAACGCGTTGGCGGAAAGCTTCGTCGCGGGCGCGAGGAAATTGCCCGCCGCGCCCGAAACCAGCACGTCGATCGCACCGTGCGCGGCCACGGCCTGCGCATAGGCTGCCTCCAGCCCCGGATAATCGCGCACGTCGCACGGGATGCCGATCGCCCGCGCGCCCGCGTCGCGCAGGCCCTGCGCGGCCGCCGCGATCTTTTCCTCGCTGCGGCTGAGAACGGTGATCTTCGCGCCTTCGCGCGCGAAGCCATGGGCAATTTCCAGATTGATGCCGCTGGAGGCCCCCGCGACGAAAACATGCTTGCCCGCGAAGCGTTGGGTCATCTCATCCTCTCCTCGATCCTGTTCGGATTCGGGATGGACGGCCCGCCGGGTAAAAACAAGCATCTGGTACGGGTGGTCGGACTCGAACCGACAAGTTGTTGCCAACGGCGGATTTTGAGTTTCCGAATCGGTGCTACGACGGCCTACGCCAGGATGCGCTGATGTTGGAATAGTCCCTGTTTATCAGGGCCTTGCCTTACATTATGTTCATTTTGGTTTCGACCAAGTACGCCCTGCTTCACTTCCTCGTGGCTCCTATGTGGCACCTGGAAATTGGGCAGATCGGAGACCGAAATGCCCACGCTCAAGCTTACCAAGACCGCCATCGAAAGCGCCCGACCGGAAAAGTCAGACTATGAGCTTCGCGACAGCGTTGTTCCTGGCTTCCTATGCAAGGTCACGCCCAGTGGGCGCAAGGTCTTCATGCTTTCCTATCGCACGGTCGGCGGCAACCGCCGTAAGCCGGCCATCGGCCAGTTCGGAGAGCTGACCGTCGAACAAGCCCGCACGCTCGCCCAGGAATGGCAGGCACGCATCCGAGCGGGCGGTGACCCGTCCCTGGACAAGACCCGCGCTCGAACCAACCCGACGATCAGGGAATTCTGCGAGCAATTCATCGAACAGCATTCCATGCCCCATAACAAGGCAAGCACGGTCAAGCGCAACCGTCAGAACATCAAGAATCACATCGTTCCCGCACTGGGGAAGATCAAGGTCGCCGATCTTACACGGCCCGACGTAGCCGCGTTGATGCTGCAGCTCGCTCACACGCCGGGCGCCGCTAACACCACGCTGGCGTGCCTCAAGAAAATGTTCAATTGCGCCGAACTTTGGGGGTATCGGAACGATGGCACGAACCCGTGTCGGCTCATACCCCGCTATCCGGAGAGGAAGCGGACCCGGCTGATAAAGAACCGCGAACTGGAAAAGCTGTTCAGCTATCTTGACCGGGCCGACGCTGAAGGTTTGGAGCATCCATCGTTCACCTTCGGAATCAGGCTCCAGTTCGCTTTCGCCGCCCGCATGTCCGAGATCATCACCCTGCGATGGGATTGGATCGATCTCGACGAACGCCGAGTCGTCTGGCCGGACAGCAAGACCGGCGGGATTTCAAAGCCGTTGACCGAAGAAGCGCTGGAGTTGCTGGTCCGCGTGCCGCGCCGCGAGGGATCGCCATTCGTCTGCCCGGCTATTCATCGTCCTGACCGGTATCTGAGCAACCATAGCTATTGGTCGGCCTGGAAGCGGATCATCGAAGCAGCCGGCCTCGTGCACGTCGGGACCCACGGCATCCGCCATCGCGCGGCAACCGATATCGCGAATTCGGGCGTTCCACTCCGCGTCGGCATGGCGCTGACTGCCCACAAGACCATCACCTCGTTCATGCGGTACGTTCACATCGAAGACGATCAGGTGAGGCTCGCCGCCGAGAAAGTTTCAAGACGCCGGGCTTCAATCATCGCCGGAAGCGCTCCTTCGAAGTCGCCGACCATCGATCCGGACGAGCTCGTCGCTGGTGGCGTGCTGGACGCGCCGGTCACGTCGGGGGCGGCTTATCATGGCTGATGGCATCGATCGACGCTACCTGACAGCAGATCAGCTTCACGGCGCGATCCACCTCAACAATGTCAAGCCGCTTCGCCTCGTCACACCGGCGCTTGCGGCCAAATACCTGACCATCACGCCCCACTCCTTGGCCTGCTATCGAAATCTC
>JAYRJH010000213.1:0-5393 GCA_041906415.1 Sphingomonas sp.
CGGCGGACGCCCAGCTTCGGCAGCAGCACGGCGAGGTTGGTGGAATAGAAGCCGGAGAATTGCGGCTTTATCACGAAGAAGTCGCGCGCCCTCGGCTCGATCGCGCCGCCGGCCAGCGCGGGGCGCGCCGCGGCGACCAGGCGGTCGCGATCCGAATGCCATTCCCCGAAATTGTCGTTGACGTAGATCGTCGGCACCTCCCGCGCATCGGCTTCCGCGCGCAGCCGCGCGATCGTAGCGGCGACCGGCTCGGCCGCGCGGCGCGCCGCATCGCCCCCCGCGAAGTCGAACGGATTTATCATGTCGATGATGAGCAGCGCGGCCCGGTCGCCGCGCTGATCCCGGTCCGGCGCGGTGGGCGTGGAATCCTGTTTCGGCGCCTCGGTCATCGCTTCCAATACGCGAGCGGCGGGGACGCGGTTCCATTGCGCGCATCCCTATCGGTCTCCGTGCGTTTACCGGACTTCAGGAAGCAAAAAGGGGAAGGGCGATGCGATTGGCTGCGGTGCGCACGCTCGGCGCTGTCGTCGCGCTGCTGGGCTGTTTCTTCGCGGTGGCCGGCGGCTGGCTCGTCTGGCTGGGAGGCTCGCCTTATTATGTGATCGCCGGCCTTGCGATGGTCGCCAGCGGCATATTGATCGCGCGGGACGATGCGCGCGGGCGCTGGCTTTACGTCCTGATCTGGCTCGGCACCTGCATCTGGGCGGTGTGGGAAGTGGGGATGGACGGGTTGCAGCTCATGCCCCGCGTCCTCGCGCCGACCGTGCTCCTCGTGCTCGTGCTGCTCACCGCGCTCGGGCGGGGCGGGATGCGTGGCCGCCGCGTCGCCGCTCCGGTCGCGGCCGCGGTGGCCGCTGGCGTGATCGCGGCGCCGCTGCTGCGCAGCCACGGCGCGGTTGCGGCGGAAGCGCCCGCGCTCGCGCCCTCCGGCGTTCCGGCCGCCGATGCCGGCGCGGGCGACTGGTCGCATTATGGCGGAACGCTCGCCGGGCAGCGCTATTCCAGCCTCACGCAGATCGATCCGGGCAATGTCGCGCAGCTGAAGCTCGCCTGGACGCAGCGCACCGGCGACCTGCCCGACAGGGCGGAGGCGGTGGAGCACAAGCGCGAATATCATTCGGAGGCGACGCCGATCCACATCGGCGACACGCTCTACACCTGCACGCCCCATTCGGTGGTGCAGGCGATCGACGCCACCACCGGCCGCACGAAATGGAGCTGGAAGGACGCCGCCGACCGCACCGGCAATTCCTATCTCGTCTGCCGAGGCGTCTCCTACTTCGAGGCCCCCGCCGGCACGCCCTGCCCGCGCCGCATCTTCGCGCCGACGTTCGATGCGAAGCTGATGGCGCTGGACGCCGATACCGGCAAGCCGTGCCCGACGTTCGCCGACAATGGCGCGATCGACCTGCGCGCGAACATGGGCGTCTCCCATCCGGCTGACCAGATCAGCACCTCCCCACCGGTAGTCGCCAACGGGCGGCTCATCATCGGCGAGCGGATCGTCGATAATGTGAACCGCGACATCCCCTCCGGCGTGGTGCGCGCCTATGATCCGGTGACGGGCGCGCCGATCTGGGCGTGGGACGTGGGCCGCTCGCCCGATGCGATCGCGCCGCTGCCAGCCGGGCAGGACTATACGCGCGGCACGCCCAACGTGTGGGGCGCGATGACGGCCGATCCGGCGAACGGCCTCGTCTATCTCGGCACCGGCAATGCCTCGCCCGATTACTGGATCGGCTGGCGGCGGCCGTTCGACGACCGGTTCGGCACGGCGATCGTCGCGCTGGAGATCGCGACCGGGAAGCTGCGCTGGGTGCGTCAGCTCGTCCACCGCGACATGTGGGACATGGACCTGCCGATCGGTCCATCGCTGTTCGACTATCGCGCGCCCGACGGCCGCGTGATCCCCGCGCTGATCCAGACGACCAAGATGGGGCAGGTCTATTTCCTCAACCGGCTCGACGGATCGCCGATCACCCCGATCGAGGAGCGCCCCGCGCGGCAGGACGGGGCGACGCCCGGCGTGAAGGTCTCCCCGACGCAGCCGTGGTCGGTCGGCCTGCCGTCCTTCACCCCGCCCGCGCCGAGCGAGCGCGCGACCTGGGGCGCGACGCCGATCGACCAGCTCCTCTGTCGCATCGACATCCGCCGCACGCAGGGTGCGGGCATCTACCAGCCGGTCGGGCTGAAGCCGATCATCGGTCATCCGGCGTTCGACGGCGTGACCGACTGGGGCGGCGCGGCGGTCGATCCGGTGCGGCAGTTGTTCGTGGTCAATACGATGGAGATGCCGTTCAAGATCGAGCTGATGCGCCGCGACGATCCGCGCGTCGGCCCGTTGCTGAAGAAGAAGCAGAGCGGCGAGAACGCGCGAGAGCCGCAGCTCTATACGCAATATAACACGCCCTATGTCGCGGTGGTCCAGGCGTGGATCGGTGTATTCGGTGCGCCGTGCAGCGCCCCGCCGTGGGGCAAGCTGACGGCTGTCGATCTCAACACCCGCAAGGTGAAGTGGAATGAGGTCTTCGGCACCGCGCGGGATACGGGGCTGTCAAGACCGGCGTGCCCAATCTGGGCGGCGCGGTCGTCACCGCGTCCGGCATCGCCTTCATCGGGGCGACGACGGACCAGTATCTGCGCGCCTATGATCTCGCGAGCGGCCGCGTGCTGTGGAAGGCGCGCCTGCCAGCCGGCGCGCAGGCCACGCCCATGACCTATATGGGGCGCGACGGGCGGCAATATGTCGTCATCACCGCCGGCGGCCATGGCGCGCTGGGCACCCGCTACGGCGATTACACGCTTGCCTTCGCGCTTCCCGTGCGGAGCGGCGGCGCGGCCGACTGACAAGGGTTTTTCATGAGGAGAAGAATATGAACATGGGCAAGGGGTGTATTCTGTGGCTGATCGGAATCCCGATCCCCGTCATTATCCTGCTGTGGATCTTCTTCCACCATTGACCGGTCTTCCGGCGGCGGGGGCGGGTCGGTCAGGCGAAGACCAGCCGATCGCCCTCGTCGATCCGGGCCGTGCTTTCCCCGCTGCCCTCGACGAGCCTGAATGCGGTGGAGACATTGTTCCTCAGCCTGCCGGTTTCGGGACTGGGCTGGAACAAGGCGATTTTCCTGAGCTGGGCGAAGTCCGGCAGTCGCAGCTGCTTCGATTTCAGCTCGATCAGCCCCGATCGCCGCATCTGCTGAAGAGTGCGGTTGACGTGGACCGGCGTCAGCCCCGCAATGTCCGCGATATCCACCTGGGTAAGGGGCATCTGGCACATGCCGGCGCCTTGCGCGTTCACGCGCCCGACACGCTGGACCAGCTCGCAGAACAGATAGGCCAGCCGCTCCATCGCCGTGCGCCGTCCCAGCGAGACGAGCCATTCGCACTGATTTTCCCATGCGCGATATGCTTCGTCGTCCACGATTGACCGTGCGCCGGGATCGCATTCGATCTGCTGTTCGAGCTTGCCGATGTCGATGCGGAAAGCCCGGATCGGCGTCAGCGCGATCACATGCTGCGCCAGGGTCTTCGCGTGCCGCCAGGCGAGGTCGCAGAAATCGCCGGGAACGAACAGCCCCGTGATCTGCCGCCGCCCGTCGCTTAGCAGACGATAGCGCGCTGCCCAGCCGTCGACGAGCAGGAAGACGTGTCTCGCCCGATCGCCCGGCCGCGCAAGATACTGATGCGCTCGTCGACTTTCCAATGCTTCGCCTTTCCGCAAGGCCGGCTTCGCCGAAGGAGCTTCGGCGACCGGCGTCGGTGTCTCGTGCATCGCGCTCTCCCGTGCGTTCCGAACGGACTGAATGCGTCGGGAAGAACTTGGGTGCCGTCGATGAGGGCGTGATAGGAGATAGGAAAGATGAACTGTGCGATTTTCGCGCTCGGCTGAGCGCTGGATGCGATATTTCGCCTTTGACGAGTCTTTGTGTCGGGAAAGTAATAAATTGAATCATGATTAAAAATATACTGCATCAATATTTGGTGCGTAATATTCATGATTTTTAACGAGTAACAGTGGTTATTTTTTTAAGATAAATCGATTATACGACAGATAGAATCGATATATTGGATCAGGATATACGGCAATATCCCGAATTTGATCGGAACATGCCTTTCATTGACTCATTCTTTTCCGGCGTTGTGAGCCTGTGGCCGCTTCCTTCGAACGGAATGGAGAGAGAAATGGCAGACGAGAACGCCAGGAACGAAGAAGAATCCTCGAAAGATCAGAATAAAGGAAAACCTGTTCCTGAAAAGGTAGCTGGAGTCCGCGCCACGCAGAAGAAGGCAGAAGATAATCCCACGGGAAAGACCAATGCGGTCGAACTGATAAAGCGGGATCACAGGAATATAGAAGCGCTGTTCGAGAAGTTCGAGAAAGCAAGAGGCAATTCTCGGAAAAAGCAGATCGTCGCGCAGATCATATCCGAATTCCTGACGCATTCGCTGATCGAGGAGGAAATCTTCTACCCGGCCTGTCGGGAAAAGATCGACGACGATCAGCTCGACGAGGCGCAGGTGGAGCATGACGGCGCCAAGCAACTGGTCGAGGAATTGCACGACGCATCGCCCGACACGCCTTTTTACGACGCCAAGGTGAAGGTGCTGAGCGAATATATTCGCCATCACGTCGCCGAGGAGGAGCGCCCGGAAGATGGCATCCTGGCCGCTGCAGTGGCCGCCGGCGTCGATATCGAAACCCTCGGCAGAAAGATCGAGGAGCAACGGGAGGAACTGCGGCGGCAGGCCGGGCAACGCCCGCCCGACATGCCTTCCATGGGGAAGATGCACAAGGAGCAGATCATGGCACAGCAAGATCGTCGAAGTGAATATGGCCGGTCGTCCACCCGTTACGCCGATGACGACGACGACCGGCGCGGCAGCAACGCCCGTTATCAGGAACGGGACGAACATGGCCGCTTCATGAGCAGCGATGACGACCGTGGTGGCGGGAGCCATCGCGGCGGTGGCGGCGGCAACGGCTCGCGTGGCTACGGCCGGGAGCGTGATGAGGAAGGCCGGTTCATGTCGCGCGACGACGATGGCCGTTCGCGTTCCGGCGGCGGCTCGCGCTATCGCGACGATGACGACCGTCGCGGCGGCGGCCGTGGCCAGGGCGGCTGGTTCGGGGATTCCGAGGGCCATGCCGAAGCGGCCCGCCGTGGCTGGGATGAGCGCGGCGGCGGCTCGCGCGGTCGCGACAATGATGATGACCGTCGCTATTCCAGCTATTCGCGTTCGAATGGCGGCGGGCGGTATCGCGACGACGATGACGATCGTCGCGGCGGCGGACGCAGCCATGGCGGCTGGTTCGGGGATTCGGAAGGCCATGCCGAGGCGGCGCGCCGCGGTTGGGACGAACGCGAGGGCAGTTCGCGCGGGCGCGATGACGA
>JAYRJH010000214.1:0-5381 GCA_041906415.1 Sphingomonas sp.
CGCCGGCGCGACCAGCAAGGCGCCGGCCACCGGCCAACCATAAGGCTGTGGGCTGAGCATCGCCCACCATGCGATCGCAATGCAGCCAAGGCTGTGTCCGACAAGGATTACCGGCGCGCGTGCTCTGGCGATTTCCTGATCGATCTTCGTCACCCAGGCGTTGCGATGCGGCCTGTCCCACTGGCCAAGATCGATTCGGAACGTGTCCGGGCGGGAACGTTCCCATAAGGTCTGCCAGTGTGACGACCCGGAGCCATGAAGGCCCGGCACGGTGAGGATCGTCGGACGCGCGCCATCTGCCGAGAACGAATCCATGTCAGCCACTCCTCGTCGCTGGCGAGGCCGCGGGGACGGCCATTCTAGGGGCATGGCGGACCTCGCGACCTCGGGATCAGAATATTCCTACTAAATCCGTAGGCAATAGGTGACTCCCCTTGCTGCGTCCGGCGGAAGGCGGCTTGCGACGAAGCGCGGGGCGGGCGATAGCGCGCCCATGGCAAAGGTGCGCGCGGATCAGTTGCTGGTCGATCGGGGGCTGGCCGAATCGCGCACGCGCGCGCAGGCGCTCATCATGGCGGGGCTGGTGTTCACCACGGACCGCAAGGTGGAGAAGCCCGGCCAGCAGCTTTCGCCCGACGCGGCGCTCGACGTGCGCGGACGCGATCATCCCTGGGTGTCGCGCGGCGGAATCAAACTGGCGCACGGCCTCGATCATTTCGGCTGGGATGTGGCAGGCGCGTCGGCGATCGACGTCGGCTCCTCGACTGGAGGCTTCACCGACGTGCTGCTGACCCGTGGCGTGACGCGCGTCTATGCAGTGGACAGCGGGACGAACCAGCTCGCATGGAAGATCCGCATCGATCCGCGCGTGATCGTCCATGAACAGACCAGCGCGCGCATCCTCACCGACGCGCATATTCCCGAAGCCGTGGATCTGATCGTGTGCGACGCGAGCTTCATCTCGCTTGCCAAGGTGCTGGAAGTGCCGCTTGGCTTCGCCGCGCCGGGCGCGCGGGCGCTCGCGCTCATCAAGCCGCAGTTCGAGGCCGGCCGCGAGGAAGTGGGAAAGGGGGGCGTGGTGCGCGATCCGGAAGTTCATGCGCGCGTGTGCGACGAGGTTGTGGCGTGGTTCGGCACGCAGGGCTGGCGCGTGCTGGGCGTGGAGCGCAGCCCGATCACGGGACCGGAAGGCAATGTGGAATTCCTGATCGCCGCCATCCGGGATTGACGCGCCTTCCCGATACGCGGCAGGCTGCCTCGATCGAACGACGAATGGGGGCTATGTGGGAGGATTGGCGTCTCGCGCGCAGTTGCGCATGTCATTTCTGCGATGGGCGGTGGTGGCCGTGCCTCTGGCGCTGCTGCTCGGTTTCCTTTCGTGGCGCAGTGTGCCCACCGGCGCGGCGAACGGATGGTATCAGGCGCTGGGCAAGCCGGGATTCGCGCCACCCGATGCCACCTTCCCGGTGATATGGAGCGTGGCGCTGGCCTCGGCGGGACTGGCGCTCGCGATCGTCCTCAATGCGCGGGGCGCTCGCGGACGATGGAGCGCAGTGGCGCTGTTCGCGGTGCAATTCGCGCTCGGCCTGATCTGGGCGCCGCTGTTCTTCGGCGCGCATCATATGGGAAAGGCGCTGGCCGATCTGATCGCGGTGCTGGTGCTGGCGGGCCTCACCACTTTCCTTTTCTCGCGGATTCGCGTCGGCGCGGCGCTGCTGATGCTGCCCTGGCTGCTGTGGATCGCCTTTGCCTCCGTGCTGGTCTATCGCGTCGATCAGCTCAATCCCGATGCGGAAACGCTTGTGCCGGGCGCGCATACGTCGCAGGTGATTGGCTAGTTTCAGTCAGAAGGCGAATGTGATGCAGTCCGAAAACCGGATGTTCGACGATCTCGTTAAGTTGGTGAACGGCGCGGCGGGCACCATCGCCGGCATGGGGCGCGAGGCGCAGGCGAGCGCGCGCGATCACGCCCGTGAATGGATCGGCGGACTCGATTTCGTCAGCCGTGAGGAGTTCGAGGCGGTGAAGGCGATGGCGAGCGCCGCTCGCGACGAGGCCGATGCGCTGAAGGCGCGGTTGGACAAGCTGGAGGCGGAGCGGAAGGGCTGATCTTCTTCCTGATTCGCGCGCGGAGCGGCGGACTGTCCACATTTTTTCCGAAGGCGGGGCTTTGCGTCCGTGATGCGCTTCGTGCGATAGAGGGGCGATGATGCTCGACGAAGCCCCAGACGATCACGAATCCGCCGCCCCGCTCGATATGCTCGAACGTTATTTCACAGCGCATGGCTGGCTGAACGAGCGCCATGAGGACGAGATCAGCGCCACCGTGAAGGGCAGCTGGACCGAATATGAGCTGCGCGCCCTGTGGCGGGAGGAGGATAACGTCCTCCAGTTCCTCTGCTTCCCGGATGTGAAGGTGGCGGAGGATCGGCGCGGTTCGATCCATGAGACGCTTACTCTGGTCAACGAACAGCTCTGGGTCGGTCATTTCGAGCTTTGGTCCTCCAGCGGCATCCTGCTCTATCGCCATGCGATGGTGGTGGACGGGGACGAGGACGGAGAGCGGATCATGTCGCTCGGCGCGGCCGAGCTGCTGGTGGAAACCGCGATCGACGAATGTGAGCGCTTCTACCCCGTCTTCCAGTTCGTCCTGTGGGGCGGCAAGACCCCGCGGGAGGCGATCGCGGCCGCGTTGATCGAGACCCAGGGGGAAGCCTGATGCGCCTGTGGATGATCGGCTGCGGCAATATGGCCGGGGCGATGCTGAAGCGCTGGATCGAAAGCGGCACGGTGCAGGCGGAAGATGTGGATGTCGTCAACCGCGAGGACCGCGCGCTTCCCGAAGGCGTGCGGCAAGCGCGCGATCTGCCGGAGGGCGATGCGCCCGATATCGTCGTCCTGGGGGTGAAGCCGCAGCAGCTCGGCGAGGTTTCCGCGCAATATGCGGCGCGGATCGCGGGTGCGGGGTTGCTGATCTCGATTCTCGCGGGCGTGGACGAAGCCGTGCTGGCGCGCGCCTTCCCGGGGCCTGTGCCCGTGCCGGTCCTGCCGAATCTGCCGGTGGCGCTGGGGCAGGGGGTGACGATCGTCAACGCGCCTTCCGCCTCCTCAGAGGCGCGCATCCGAGTGGAAGCACTGCTCGCACCGCTGGGCGAGGTGATCTGGGCGGAGGGCGCAACCTACGCAGCCGCGTCCACCTTGTCCGGTTGCGGGCCGGCTTATCTGTTCCGGTTCATCGATGCGCTCGCCAAGGCGGCCGAAGCGATGGGCGTGCCGTCCGGGCAGGCGGCCCGGCTGGCGCTCGCAACGGTGCAGGGGGCGGCGGCGCTAGCGGCGGCGGACGGTCGTTCGCCCGGCGCGTTGGCCGATGCGGTCGCCAGCCCCGGCGGAATGACGCGCGCCGGCCTCGACGTGCTGGATGCCGATGCCGCGCTCGACCGGCTGGTTCACCAGACGCTGACGGCGGCTGCGGCGCGGGGCGAGGAAATGGCGGCAGCTGCGCGGGGCGCGAAAGCCTAAAGTTTATCCTTGGCCCCGCAGCGCCTCGACCCGTTCGCGCTCATCCTCGGGGATCAGCCCTTCCAGCACCGCCCAGAAACCCGTCACGGCTTCCTGACCGGCCTTGGAATAGGCGCCGGACAGCTTCTCGCGCAGCGCGTCATAGAGTTCGCTCTCCAGCGCCGTGCCTGCCTCGGTCAACCGCAGCAGCCGCTGGCGCCGGTCGCGGTCGCCGGGGCGGCTCTCGACCAGCCCGCGCTGGGCCAGCTCATTGAGCACACGGCCCAGCGACTGCTTGGTGATCGCCAGCAGCGCTAGCAGGTCGCTAACCGACATGTCGGGCCGGCGCGCGATGAAATAGAGCGCGCGGTGGTGCGCTCGTCCCAGGCCCTGCCGCGCCAGCCCGCGATCGATCGCACGGGTGACGTGGCTGTTCCCGAAATACAAGAGCTCCAGCCCGCGCCGGATTTCGGGTTCACGCAGGAAGAGCGGCGAGGCGGAGTGGATTGAGGCAGCCATGTTGACCGGCATTGCCATCGGGCTTACCCGATCGCAACCCGCCAACCGCGCGCAATTTCGCGCTATATCGACAGGAGGCTATTCTGGACTTCGCGTTCGAGCCGAACCCCAATCCCGTGTCCGCCAACGAGCGCGCCGCACGTCTCGTCGATCCGGTGTTCGGCCGTGTTCACAGCGATCATATGGCGATCGTCCGCTGGTCGCAGGAAAAGGGCTGGCACGACGCGAAGGTCACGCCGCGCACCGCGCTCACCTTCGATCCCGCGACCGCCGTGCTCCATTATGCGCAGGAGATTTTCGAAGGCCTGAAGGCCTATCGCATGGAGGACGGCAGCGCGGCCTTGTTCCGGCCGGACGCCAATGCGCGCCGTTTCCGCGATTCCGCGCGCCGCATGGCGATGCCGGAGCTTCCCGAGGAGATTTTCCTCGCGTCGGTCGAGGCTCTGGTCCGCGCCGATCACCACTGGATTCCGGGCGGGGAGGGCGGCGCGCTCTATCTCCGGCCCTTCATGATCGCCAGCGAAGCGTTCCTCGGCGTGAAGCCGTCGTCGGAATATCTCTATATCGTGCTGGCCTCGGCGGTCGGCTCCTATTGGAAGGGCGGGGTGAAGCCCGTCTCCCTGTGGGTGAGCCACGATTATACCCGCGCGGCCCCCGGCGGGACGGGCGCGGCGAAGTGCGGCGGCAATTATGCCACCAGCCTCGTCGCGCAGGCGGAGGCCACGCGTCGCGGCTGCGATCAGGTGGTGTTCCTCGATGCGGCGGAGCGTCGCTGGATCGAGGAGCTGGGCGGCATGAACATCTTCTTCGTGTTCGAGGACGGTTCGATCTCGACTCCACCGCTTACCGGCACGATCCTGCCCGGCATCACGCGCGATTCGATCATCACATTGGCCCGCGATTCGGGGCTGACGGTGCGCGAGGAGCTTTACGGCATCGATCAGTGGCGGGCGGATGCGGAAAGCGGCCGGCTGGTCGAAAGCTTCGCCTGCGGCACCGCCGCTGTGGTCACGCCGATCGGCCAAGTGGCCGGGCCCGATTATGCTTTCCGCATCGGTTCGGGCGCTATGGGGCAGACGACCCAGCGTTTCCTCGATCAGCTCACCGCGATTCAGCGCGGCCGGGCGGCCGATTCTCGCAACTGGCTGCGTCGCCTGGATTGATTCGGGCGGCGATTCGCCACTTCCGGCGGTGCTAAACCCCTGCTGGATTGGGAATTTTGGGTATGTCGGCAACAAAAGTGCAAAAAGTGTTTGACGGGTGTTGGGGAGGGGCCTAGAGGGGGTTTCACCGACGGGGCGCGCCGCTAGGATGTGTTTCGGAGGTTATCGCAAATCAGGCGCTTGGGTCGCCCCTGGGAAAGC
>JAYRJH010000215.1:0-5365 GCA_041906415.1 Sphingomonas sp.
CGTTACCCACGGGCCGATCGTTACATTGGAGCCGAGCGCGCCCGCGCGCACGACATAGACGGCGCTCCCCAGCCCGGCCACCACGCCCGCCATTCCGAGAAGCAGATAGCGGGCGTATGGCTTCATGCGCGCTCTCCTATTTCCTCAGCGCCGCCTGGGCCGCCGCCAGCCGCGCGATCGGCACACGATAAGGCGATGCGGAGACGTAATCCAGCCCCACCGACTCGCAGAAGGAAATCGAGGCGGGATCGCCGCCATGCTCGCCGCAGATGCCGAGCTTGATGTCCGGCCGGGTCGAGCGCCCGCGCTCCGCCGCCATCTCCACCAGTTCGCCCACGCCCTCCACGTCGAGGCTGACGAACGGATCGCGCGCGTAGATGCCCTTCTCCACATAAGTGGTGAGGAAGCGCGCGGCGTCGTCGCGACTGACGCCGAGCGTCGTCTGCGTCAGGTCGTTGGTGCCGAAGGAGAAGAACTCCCCCGCCTCCGCGATCTCGGCGGCGCGCAGCGCGGCGCGCGGCAGCTCGATCATCGTGCCGACGAGATAATCGACCCGCTTGCCGCGTTCCGCGAACACCGCTTCGGCTGTGCGATCGACCACCGCCTTCATCAGCTCCAGTTCGCGCTTGGTCGCGACCAGCGGAATCATCACCTCCGGGATCGGCGCCTCGCCGGATTTCTCCGCCACGTCCAGCGCCGCCTCGAAGATCGCGCGCGCCTGCATCTCGTAGATTTCGGGATAGGTGACGCCCAGACGGCAGCCGCGATGGCCGAGCATCGGGTTGAACTCGTGCAGCTCCGCCGCGCGGCGCTTGAGCGTGTCCACGTCCACCCCGGCCGCCGCCGCGACCTCGGCGAACTCCGCCTCTTCATGCGGCAGGAATTCGTGCAGCGGCGGATCGAGCAGGCGGATCGTCACCGGCAGGCCGGCCATCACCTCGAGTATCTCGACGAAGTCCTTGCGCTGCTCGGGCAAGAGCTTCTCCAGCGCCGCGCGCCGCCCCGCCTCATCCGCCGCGAGGATCATCTGGCGCACCGCCGTGATCCGCGCCGCGTCGAAGAACATATGCTCCGTGCGGCACAGCCCGACGCCCTCCGCGCCGAAATCGCGCGCGGTGCGACAGTCGAGCGGCGTCTCGGCATTGGCGCGCACCTTGAGGCGGCGGACCGAGTCGGCCCATTGCATAAGCGTGCCGAAATCGCCCGCCAGCTCCGGCTGGATCGTCGCGACCTCGCCCGCCATCACCTCGCCGGTCGAGCCGTCGATCGTGACGATCTCGCCCTCGCGCACCTCGCGCCCGCCGACCCGCGCGATCTTCGCCTTCGCGTCGATCGACAGCGCACCCGCGCCGGAGACGCAGGGGCGGCCCATGCCGCGCGCCACCACCGCCGCGTGGCTGGTCATGCCGCCACGCGCCGTCAGGATGCCCTTCGCCGCGTGCATCCCGTGGATATCCTCCGGCGAGGTTTCGGTGCGCACGAGGATCACCGCCTTGCCGTCCGCCGCCCAGCGCTCGGCGGTGTCGGCGTCGAACACCGCCGCCCCGCTCGCCGCGCCCGGAGAGGCGGGCAGGCCCTTGGTCAGCACGTCGCGCGCCGCTTCGGGATCGAGCGTCGGGTGGAGCAACTGGTCGAGCGCCTGCGGATCGACCCGCGCGATCGCCTCCTCGCGCGTGATGAGGCCGGCGTCCGCCATCTCCACCGCGATCTTCAGCGCGGCCTTGGCGGTGCGCTTGCCCGAGCGCGTCTGGAGCATCCAGAGCTTCCCCGCCTCGACGGTGAACTCGATGTCCTGCATGTCGCGATAATGATTCTCGAGCCGGTCGAACACGGCGGCCAGCTCGCCATAGACCGCCGGCATCGCCTCCTCCATCGAGGCGGCCTTCGCCCCCGCCGCCTCGCGCGCGGCACGCGTCAGATATTGCGGCGTGCGGATGCCCGCCACCACGTCCTCGCCCTGCGCGTTGATGAGGAACTCGCCGTAATAGGCATTGTCGCCGGTCGAGGGATCGCGGGTGAAGGCGACGCCGGTCGCCGAGGTGTCGCCCATGTTGCCGAACACCATCGCCTGCACGTTCACCGCCGTGCCCCAGTCGCCCGGAATGTCGTTGAGGCGGCGATAGACCTTGGCGCGCTCCGACTGCCACGAGCCGAACACCGCGCCGATCGCGCCCCAGAGCTGGTCGTGCACGTCCTGCGGGAAGGGCTTGCCCCATTCCTGCTCGACCAGCTTCTTATATTCCGCGACCAGCGCCTTCCAGTCGGCCGCGCCCATCTCGGTATCGAGCGTGAAGCCCTTGTCTTCCTTGGCGATCTCCAGCGCTTCCTCGAACGCGCCGTGGTCAAGCTCCAGCACCACGTCCGAATACATCTGGATGAAGCGGCGATAGCTGTCCCAGGCGAACCGCTCGTCGCCGGAAACCTTGGCCAGCCCCTCGACCGTCGCGTCGTTGAGGCCGAGGTTGAGCACCGTGTCCATCATGCCCGGCATCGACACGCGCGCGCCCGAGCGGACCGACACCAGCAGCGGCCCCGCACCCGCGGCCGAGGCATCGCCGAACTTCTTGCCCGTCACCGCCTCGATATGTGCGATGCCCTGCGCCACCTCGGCGCGGAGCGATTCGGGGAATTGCTCGCCGTCGTCATAGTAACGCGTGCACATCTCGGTCGAGATGGTGAAGCCCGGCGGCACCGGCAGGCCGATCGAGGCCATTTCCGCCAGATTCGCGCCCTTCCCGCCGAGCAGGAACTTGTCCCCCTTGCCCCCGTCGGAAACGCCACCACCGAACCGATAGACGTATTGCGTCATGTCCAATCCCTAAGTGTCTGTTTTCGCTGCGGGAGCGAAAGATATGGAAGGCGAGGGCGCGATTATCCCTCGATTCTGGAGAAATCCGCGACGCTGTGCACCGCAGCACGAACGCGCGCAAGCAGCGCGAGACGGGCGTCGCGCTTCGCGGGATCGGCGTCGTTGACCGTCACCGTATCGAAGAAGGCGTCGATCGGCGCGCGGAGCGTGGCGAGCGCGGCCATCGCCGCCTCGAAATCCTCGTTGGCGACCGCGCGCGCGGCGGCCGGCTCGGCGGCGTCGAGCGCCGCAATCAGCGAGGCTTCGTCGGGTTCGGGGGCGTAGGCGAGCGGCTTCCACTCGGCCGCATCGACGCCCTCCTTCCTGAGAATGTTCGCCGCGCGCTTATATCCGGCGAGCAGGTTCGCGCCGTCATCGGTGCCGATGAACGATTGCAGCGCATGGACGCGCGCGAGCAACCGGACAAGATCATCCTCCCCGCCGAGCGCGAACACTGCGTCGATCAGGTCATGCCGGACGCCCGCCTCGCGCTGCTGGACCTTGAGGCGGTCGATGAGAAATTGCATCACCTCATTGACACGCAGCGGATTGGCCGGGGCGCGGAGCGCCATCGCGTTGTTCAGGACGCCGAACAGGCGCGCGCGCAGTTCGTTGCGAGACAGCAGTTCGAGGATGCCGAGGCCAGCGCGACGAAGTGCGAACGGATCTTTCGATCCCGTCGGCTTCATATCCTCGGCAAAGAATTGCGACAGCGTATCGAGCTTGTCCGCCAGCGACACCGCCACCGTGAGCGGTGCGGTCGGCACCTCATCACCCTGCCCGACCGGCTTGTAGTGATCGCGGATCGCCTCGGCCACTTCGCGCGGCTCGCCCTGCGCAGCGGCGTAATAGCCGCCCATCAGGCCCTGAAGCTCGGGGAACTCGCCGACCATGCCGGTGACGAGATCGGCCTTGGCCAGTTCCGCCGCGCGGCGCGCCAGCTTCGGGTCGCAATCGGGGACGATCTTTTCGCTCGCCAGCCATTCCGCCAGTTTCGCGACGCGCTTCACCTTGTCGGCGACGGTGCCGAGCTTTTCGTGGAAGACGATCTTCTCCAGCTTCCTCGCCTGCACCTCTAGCGGCACCTTGAGGTCCGTCTCGTAGAAGAAGCGCGCATCCGAAAGCCGCGCGGCAAGCACCTTGCGGTTGCCCTCGACGATCTTCGCGCCGCCGTCGGTCGCGGCGATATTGGCGGTGCAGACGAAGGCGTTGGCGAGCTTGCCGTGCCCGTCCCGGCAGACGAAATATTTCTGGTTCACCCGCGCGGTGAGCTGGATCACCTCGGGCGGCACCTCAAGGAATGCCGCGTCGAACCGGCCGAGCAACGGCACCGGCCATTCGGTCAGCCCGGCATTCTCCGCGACCAGCCCCTCATCCGCGATCAGCTCCAGCCCGGCCTCGCGCGCGAGCGCCGTGGCGCGGTCGCGGACGATCGCCATGCGCTCGTCCTGATCGACGATGACATGGGCGGCGCGCAGCTTCTCGACATAATCCGCCGCCGAGCCGATCGTGATGACGCCCGGATGGTGGAAGCGATGGCCGAGCGTCGCCGCCCCGCTCTCCACGCCCGCGACGGTGACGGAGACGATCTCCCCGCCGAACAGCGCGACGATGCCGTGCAGCGGGCGGACCCAGCGCGGGCTCTCGGTCGAGCGCGAATCCGCGCCCCAGCGCATCGACTTGGGCCACGGAAAGGCGCGGATCACCGCGGGGATCGCGGCGGCCAGCACCTCTGCGGTCGCGCGGCCGGGGCGTTCGGTGACGGCGAAGAGCACGCCGTCGCGCTCCTCAAGCTGCTCGCGCGTCAGGCCGGTCTTGCGCAGGAAGCCCTCCAGCGCCTGCGGCGGGGCCGACGAACGCGGGCCTTTGACCTCCTCGCGCACGGCTTGCGTCGCCTCCGGCAGCCCGCGCAGGATCAGCGCGAGGCGGCGCGGGGTGGCGTAGGTAGTCGTCTCCCCCGCAGCGATGCCGGATTGCGCCAGCTCGGCCGCGAACAGGCGGGCGAGGTCCTCGCGCGCCTTCGCCTGCATCCGGGCGGGAATTTCCTCAGAGCGGAGTTCGAGCAGGAAATCGGTCACGCCGCGCTCCATCCGGGATATTTCGCCTGCCACGTAGGCGTGTTCTTCTCGATCCACGCCGCGCAGCTCGCCTTGGCCAGATCGCGCACGCGGCCGATATAGGCCTGCCGCTCCGCCACCGAGATCACGCCGCGCGCGTTCAGGAGGTTGAAGATATGGCTCGCCTCGATCGCCTGCTCATAGGCCGCGATCGGCAGCTTCGCCTCCAGCGCGTTCTCGCATTCGGCCGCCGCCTTGCGGAACAGGTCGAACAGCGCGTCGGTGTCGGCGACCTCGAAATTCCACGTCGACATCTCGCGCTCGTTTTCGAGGAACACGTCGCCGTAGCTCACACCCTCGTCGTTGAAGCGCAGGTCGTACACATTGTCGACGTTCTGGATATACATCGCGAGGCGCTCGAGGCCGTAGGTCAGCTCCCCCGCCACCGGCTTGCAGTCGT
>JAYRJH010000216.1:0-5355 GCA_041906415.1 Sphingomonas sp.
GCTTTCCTCGGGCGGGACGGCCGGCGTCGCGGCTTCGCTCGGCCGGGCGGTATCGGGGGCGGTCGCCGCGCCATTGGCTTCGGCCGGCGCGGCGCGATTGGCGGAAACGTCGCCCTGCTGCTGACACCCTGCCACGCCCAGACACAGCGGGATCAGGCTCGTCGCCCATGCGGCGCTTGTCCTCACGACATCTCCTCCATTCTTTTCTTCAGCCGCTGCTCGGGGCTGCGGTTCGCGTCGGGCGGCCCATAGGACAGGATCGTGTCCCCGATCTGCGGCGTCGGGCGCGAGGCGTGGGTGAAGAAGTTGAGGGATCCACCCTTCCGCACCAGCAGCAGCAGGTCGGCCTCCTCCGGCAGATCGGCGCGCGCCGTCTCGAAATCGAACTGCTCGCTGATCCGCGTCTTGCGGAACGACCAGCCGGCGCGCTCGCGCTCCAGCAGTTCCTCCACGCCGAGGCCGGAGGTGAACATCGCGCGTCCCCGCAGGCTGTCCGGCAGCGCGCGGGCGTCATCCTCGCTCGCGTCGCCGAGCTGATAGACCTTGTCGCGCCCGATCTCCGGCGCGAACTCGCTGCACACCAGCGCGTTATAGGCTTCGTTGTCGGTGGTCGCGGCCAGCACCTCGAACTGCGTCATGTCGAGCTGGTCCTCGGTCGCCTCCGCGAGGATCTCGCCGTGATAGGTCGGAATGCCCGCCTGGCGCGCCGCCGCCAGCCGGTTCCAGCTCGTGTCGGCGATCGTCACCGGCACCTCGAGCTGCCGCAGGTGCTCGGCCAGCGACAGGCTCCACGGCGTGCTCCCGACGATCAGCAGCCCGCGCTGCGCGGAGCCGGTCACCTTGAGCAGGCGGGCGACCGGGCCGATCGTGAAGCCGTGCGCGACGATCGTCGCCACCACCACCGCGAACGACAGCGTGACGAGGATCGAGCCGTCGCCATAGCCAAGGTGGCTGAGCCGCAGCGCGAACAGGCCGGAGATCGCGACCGCCACGATGCCGCGCGGCGCGACCCAGCCGATCAGCAGCCGCTCCCGCCACGGCACCGGGCTGAAGGCGAGGCTGAGGAAGACGGTCGCGGGCCGCACGAGGAACAGCAGCGCGAGCAGGAAGGCGAGGAACCGCCACTCGAACTGCTGCAGGAACGCGAAGTTCAGCGAGGCGGAGAGCAGGACGAAGACGCCCGACACGAGCAGGACGGTCACATTCTCCTTGAACGGATGGATGTCGCGCAGCGAGTTCAGCCGCATGTTGGCGAGCGCGACGCCCATCACCGTCACCGCCAGCAGCCCGGTCTCGTTCTGGATCATGTTCGACAGCACGAACACGCCGATCACCGTCACCAGCAGCACCGGCGCCTTCAGATATTCGGGCACATAACCGCGCGGGAAGGCCCAGCCGACGATCCGCGCGACCAGCCAGCCCAGCAGGCCGGCCACCACCGCCGCCGCCGCCAGCGAGGCGATGACGCTGCCGAACGTCCCGCCCGCCGCTGAGCGACGAAGATATTCATAGGTGATGAGGCCGCACAGCGCGCCGAACGGATCGTTGACGATCGCTTCCCACTTCAGGATCGCGCGCGGGCGCGGCGCGATGTTGCTCTGCCGCAGCAGCGGGATGACGACGGTGGGTCCGGTCACCACCAGGATGCCGCCGAACAGGATGGCGACCGGCCAGACCAGGCCCGCCACATAGTAACAGGCCAGCGCGCCGAGCACCCAGCCGACCGGCACGCCGAGCAGCACCAGCCGCGTGACCGCGCCGTCGGTCCGGCGCAATTCCCGGAAATTGAGGCTGAGGCCGCCCTCGAACAGGATGATCGCCACGGCGATCGACACCATCGGCTCCAGCAGCGCGCCGAACGTGTGCTGGGGATTGATGAGGCCGATCACCGGCCCCGCGATCACGCCGGCCGCGAGCATCAGCGCGATCGCCGGCCAGCCCGTGCGCCACGCGATCCATTGCGCCCCGATCCCGAGCAGGCCGATAAGCGCGATGACCGCCGATTGCTCTTCTATCGGGTTCAGCATCGCGCCATGCTAGCCGCCCGGGCGGGATGCCTGCAACCGGGTCCGGCGCTTCGACCGGGTGTGGCGTTCATCGCCGCGGATCGCGAATATCGCTCTGCGGTGGCCGCTTTCGCTGCGCTGGCGCTCAGGTGGTCGTGACCGGGCCGCGCGCTTTCAACCCTTGCCGACGATCCCGGCATCGATCAGGCGAGCGATCTCGCCCGGGGAGAGGGAGAGGCGTTCGGCGAGCATCTGCTCGCTATGCTGGCCGTTCAGCGGCGCCGGCGCGGGCGGGCGGCGTTCGAGCTGCGGTACGGTGGCAAAGGCGCCGGCGGCGGGATAGGCGAAGCCGCTGGGGTTCTCCGCCGCGCCGAAGATCGGATTGTCGGCGACAAGCGCGGGATCGCGGATCGCTTCGGACATGGTGCGATAGGCGGAATGAACGATCCCGCCCGCATCGAAGGCGGCAGAGAGATCGGCATGGGTTCGCGCGCCGATCGCCTGCTCGAACAGCGGGAAAAGCGCGTCGCGATGCGTGAAGCGCAGCCCGTCATCCTTCGCGAAGGACACGGCCAGCCGTGCCTCCAGCGCCGCCACCGCTTCGCCCAGCTCGAGCGCGGCGAGCAGGTTGGCCCATTGGCGCGGCGTCACCACCACGATCATCGTGCGCACATTGTCCGCGGTCACGAAATCGCGGCCGAACAGGCCATAGACGGTATTGCCCAGCCGGGGCCGGTCATGCCCCTCGTAGAGCACCTCCGCCAGGCTGCCGAGATTGGCGACCGTGCCGATCGCCACGTCCGACAGGGGCACGCGCACCTCGCCGCCCTCGCCCGTTTCCGCGCGGCGGCGCAGCGCCGCGAGCAGCGCGAAGGCCGCATAGGCGCCGGATAGCAGATCCCACGCCGGTAGCACATGGTTCACCGGCTCCGGCCCGGCGCCCGTCAGCATCGGATAGCCGACCGCATTGTTCACGGTATAATCCAGCGCCGGCGAGCCGTTCGCCCAGCCCATCACGCGCACGGTGACAAGATCGGCGCGGCCCTCCGCCAGCACGTCATGCGCCATGAAGCCCTTCACCGGGAAGTTGGTGATGACCTGCCCGGTGGCGCGCACCAGCGCCTGCAGCAATTCCCGTCCCTCCGGCCGGGAGAGATCGAGCGCGACCGATTTCTTGGCGCGGTTCAGATTCTCCCAATAGAGCGAATCATCGTTCGCCGTCACCGGCCAGCGACGGAAATCCGGCCCGCCGCCGATCTGGTCCACGCGGATCACCTCCGCGCCCATCTGCGCGCAATAGAGTCCCGCTGTCGGCGAGGCGACGAACGACGACGCCTCGATCACCGACAGGCCGGAAAGCATATTATACATCGGCCACCTCGCTCAGGCCGGATCATATGGGAAGACGTTCACCAACACCGCACCCTCACGCGCGCAATGCGGCACAAGCTTCGCCCGATCCCCCGGCGCAACCACTTGCCCTCGAGAAAATCCGTTCACACCCACCCCTTTTGTCGGCTGCATCGTCCGACAGGAATAAGGTCAGCGTCCGGAAATGCCAGCGGTCGCTTCGTCGTTCAGGCCATCGCAAACGGGAAGCCGCCGATCCGACCGCCCGCTCAGTTGCGTCCTCCGATCAGGCCGCGCGCGATCACCTGCGCCTGAATCTCGGCCGCGCCCTCGAAGATGTTGAGGATGCGTGCGTCGCACAGCACGCGGCTGATCTCATATTCCAGCGCATAGCCGTTGCCGCCGTGGATCTGGAGCGCGGCGTCGGCGTTCGACCATGCCGCCCGCGCGCCGAGCAGCTTCGCCATGCCCGCCTCGATGTCGCAGCGCTTGCCCGAATCCTTGGCGCGCGCGGCGGCATAGCTCAGCTCGCGCGCGGTGACGAAATCGACCAGGCTGGCGGCGATCTTGTCCGACACGCGCGGGAAGTGGACGATTGCCCTGCCGAACTGCTTGCGGTTGAGGGCGTAGCCGAGGCCCAGCTCCAGCGCGCGGCGCGCCACGCCCACGGCGCGCGCGGCGGTCTGGATGCGCGCGCCCTCGAACGTGCGCATGAGCTGCTTGAAGCCTTGCCCTTCCTCGCCGCCGAGCAGCGCGTCGGCTGGCGCGCGCATCCCGTCGAACTGAAGCGCGTATTCGCGCATCCCGCGATAGCCGAGCACCTCGATCTCGCTGCCGGTCATGCCGGGGGCAGGGAAGGGGGCGGCTTCCGTCCCGCGCGGCTTGGGCACCAGCAGCATCGACAGGCCGGCATAGCCCTTCGCGTCCGGCAATGTGCGGGCGAGCAGGGTCATCAGGTCGGATCGCGCGGCGTGGGTGATCCAGGTCTTCGCCCCGTCGATCACCCACTCCCCGCCCGCATCCTGCTTCGCGCGGGTCTGAAGGGAGCCGAGGTCCGATCCCGTGTCCGGCTCGGTGAAGACGGCGGTGGGCAGCACCTCGCCGCTGGCGATCTTCGGCAGCCAGTGCGCCTTTTGCGCGTCGGTGCCGCCCAGCACGATCAGTTCGCCCGCGATCTCCGATCGCGTGCCGAGCGAGCCGGCGCCGATCCAGCCGCGCGACAGCTCCTCGGTGACGAGGCACATCACCAGCTTGTTGAGGCCAAGCCCGCCGAACGCCTCCGGTATGCACACGCCGAACGTGCCGAGATCGGCCATCGCCTGCACGGTGGCGTCGGGGATCAGATCATTCGCCAGATGCCATTGATGGGCATGGGGGATGATCTCCGCATCGGTGAAGCGGCGGAACTGGTCGCGGATCGAATCAAGGTCCGCATCGCGGAGGCTCTCGGTCGGCCACTGGCCCTGCGCCAGCGCCTCCGTCAGCGCCGCGCGGACGGGAACGGGATTTTCGTCGAGCAGCGGCGTGCAGGCGTCGGCCAACGCCCGGCCTGCAGCGGCGATGCCGAGGTCGGACGGGCGCACCAGCTCGTTCTGGCTCATCGGGAGGCCGCCCGCGAGCTGCCCGATCGTTTCCGCAAAGGCGAGCCGCGCGACCATCGCGTCGAGCGGGTTGGCGCCGGCGCCGGCCCGTGCCCAATCCAGCGTCGCCTCCAGCGCGGCGACGCTGGTCGCGATCCATGCGAAGCCGTGCGCGGCGCGCTGATCGTCGTCGATCCTGCGCGTGGCGAGCCGTTCGGCCAACGCCGCTTGTGCTGCGGAGCGGAAGGTGAGTGCCGCTTCGAGACAGGGTTTGAGGTCGTCGATCCGCACGTTCGTCATGTCCTTCTCCGAATCATGCCGTGATCGATACTGGCTTTGCACGTCCGCGTCCGGGCTTGACGGCCGCGACATAATCTCCACTCAATCCGCACATCTCCACTCAATCCGCACAATTGCCA
>JAYRJH010000217.1:0-5348 GCA_041906415.1 Sphingomonas sp.
CGGCTGGACGCCGCACCTGCGGGAATTGTTCGCGCTCGCCAGCCGCAACGCGCCGCTCGCGGGCGCGGATGCACTGGAATGGGGGACGCGCAACGTCGATCGCTTCATCCTCGGCCTGATGTTCGCGCCCAAGATCGTCGGCATCTATTACATGGCGCAGCAGGTCGCTTCGCTGCCGCAGAAGCTGAAGACCTCGTTCGATCCGATCCTCGGCCCGGTCATCACGCGCAACCTCGCCAGCGGCAATCATGCGGCGATCGCGGCGCAGGTGCGGCAGGTGGCGTTCTGGATCATCGCGGCGCAGGGCTGCCTGGCGCTGATGGGGTCGATCCCCGGCGAGGCGGTGATGGGCGTCGTGGGGCCACAATTCGTGGCGGGCACGGCGGCGCTGGCCTTCCTGCTGACGGCGGAGGCGCTGGCTTCCACCGGGGCGGTGTGCGAATCCGCACTCGTCTACATGGCGCGGCACCGCAATCTGATGATCTCCGCCGCGATGCTGACATTCCAGGTGCTGCTGAGCTTCGCGCTGATCTTCTTCATGCGCTGGCTCGGCTGGCCGACCGCATGGCAGGCGGCAGGGCCCGCGGTGGCGCTGATGTTGAGCCTTGCCCTGACCTCCGTCATCAAGGCGCGCGTGCTGGGGCGGATGCTGCACGCGCCGGTTTCGCCGCTGCGCTGGCCGCTGCTGTGGGCGGTGCTGGCCGCGATCGTCGTGGGGGCTGCGTTCACCTTGCTGCCGCACCGGCTGGAATGGGTGGAGGTGATCGTGGGCATCCCGGCGATCGCGGCGACCTATCTGCTGATCCTGTGGCGCTACGCCTTCGGCCCGGCGGACCGCGCATTGTTCAGCCGGATGCCGCGCCCGGACGAGGCGACGCTGCCTAACGTGGGGTCGGCGACTCGCTGATTCCGGCGCGCCAGCGCGCGGACGGCGACAGCGGGTCTCCCGCCCGCCTCCCATTCAGGATGCCGGTGTGGGTTGGGGAGCGGGCGGCGCCGCACCACATCAATGCCGGAAGTGGCGCATGCCCGTGAAGATCATCGCCAGCCCCGCCTCGTCGGCCGCCGCGATCACCTCAGCGTCGCGGATCGAGCCGCCGGGCTGGATCACCGCCGTCGCGCCCGCCTCCACCGCGGCGAGCAGGCCGTCCGCGAAGGGGAAGAAGGCATCGGACGCCACCGCCGAGCCGATCGTGCGCGGCTCGGCCCAGCCGGCCTTCCCGGCCGCGTCCTTCGCCTTCCATGCCGCGATCCGCGCGCTTTCCAGCCGGTTCATCTGGCCCGCGCCGATGCCCGCCGTGCTCCCGCCCTTCGCATAGACGATCGCGTTCGACTTCACATGCTTGGCGACCGTCCAGGCGAAGCGGCAGTCTGCCAGTTCCTGTGGCGTGGGCTGACGCTTCGTCACCACCTTGAGCATGTCGTCGGCCAGGCGGCCGTTGTCGCGGGACTGGACCAGCCAGCCGCCGGTGATCGACTTGACCGTCATGCCCCCGCGCGCCGGATCGGGCAGCTCGCCGGTGAGCAGCAGGCGCAGGTTCTTCTTCGCGGCGAACAGGGCGATCGCCTCCTCGTCCGCGTCGGGGGCGACCACCACCTCGGTGAAGATGCCGGTGATCGCCTTCGCCGTCGCCGCGTCGAGCGTGCGATTGAGCGCGATGATCCCGCCGAACGCCGACACGGTGTCGCAGGCGAAGGCCGCCTCATAGGCGTCCGCCAGCGAGGCCGCGCTCGCCACGCCGCAGGGGTTGGCGTGCTTGACGATCACGCAGGTGGGTTCGGCGTCGCGGAACTCGCTCACCAGTTCCAGCGCGGCCTCCGCATCGTTCAGGTTGTTGTAGCTCAGTTCCTTGCCCTGCACCTGCCGCGCCTGCCCGATGCCGGGAGTGAAGGGGCCGGCGTGGCGATAGAAGGCCGCCTGCTGATGCGGATTCTCGCCATAGCGCAGCACCTCCGGCTGCTGGAGGGTGAGCGGCAGCGTCTGCGGGAATTGCGCGCCCTGATCGACGAAACCGAACCAGCTTGCGATCATCCCGTCGTAGGTGGCGGTGGCGGCGAAGGCCTTGGCGGCGAGGCGCTTGCGCTCGGCGAGGTCCGTCTCGCCCTTCGCGACCACCTTGTAATCGGCCGGATCGGTGACGATCGCGACATAAGCGTGGTTCTTCGCGGCCGATCGCACCATGGAGGGGCCGCCGATATCGATATTCTCGATGATCTCGTCGCGCCCGGCGCCCTTCGCCACCGTCTGCGCGAAGGGATAGAGGTTCACCACCACCAGATCGATCGCGCCGATCGCATGCTCCGCCATGGCGGCGGCATGTTCGGGATCGTCGCGCACCGCGAGCAGCCCGCCATGGACCATCGGGTGCAGCGTCTTGACGCGGCCGTCCATCATCTCCGGAAAGCCGGTGAGGTCCGAGATGTCGCGCACCGGCAGGCCGGCGTCGCGCAACGCCTTCGCCGTGCCGCCGGTGGAGACCAGATCGACCCCGCGCGCCGCGAGCGCGCGGGCGAGATCGACCACTCCCGTCTTGTCGGAAACGGAAAGAAGCGCGCGCTTGATCGGGATCGTGGTCATGCTGGGCCTTCGCGAAGCTGGGGAGGAATCGCGCGCCTCTTAGGGTCCAATCGGCGGACGCGCCAGCCTTAGCGCGCCCGCTTCAGCGCCCAGCTTACGCTCGCCCCGCCCGCTTCGGCCCTGCCGGTGATGACAAGCTGCTGCGTCGGGATCGGCCGGCCGTCCGGATCGATCCACAGGCTCTCCTCGATCGACAGCGATTCGCCGCGCGTGCGGAATTGCCACAAGGCTCCGCCCGGCACGCGCAGCACCGCCGCGAGGCCGTCGGCGGTGGGGGAAGCCTCCACCCCGCGCCCCAGGTGGAAACGGATCGCGAAGGGCGTCGCGCCGGGGTGGCGGCGTCGCCCGCGCGGGAGAAGCGAATCCTCGCCGCGCAATTCCCGCCCGTCGCCTGTCAGCACCAACTGGCGGCGGTGGACGAAGCCGAGGCGGCGGACATAGCCGTCATGGCTCGCCTCGATCCGCCCAGCGCCTTCGGATTCCTGCCGGGAAACCTCCACCTCGGCCACGCCCTTGCCCAGGGTGCCGTCGGCGAGGATCGCGGTCGAGTTCGTATCCGCCAGCGTCAGCGTCGAATGGGCGGCGGTGGTGCGCAGCCCCTCCGTCAGCGCGCGCGGCAGCTTCGCCGAAGCCGCGCGCGCCCCGCCGCAATTGACGATCAGCCGCGCATCGCCGTCCGAGAATTCGAACGCCAACGTGGAGGCGCACCCGCCCTCCACCACGCGCGCCACCGGCGGCGGCGCGGCGTCCACGATCAGCACCGCCTTCCCGCCGGTCAGCCGCTGATATCCCCATTCGCGCGCCTGCTTGAGGGGGCGGGCGCGCACGCCGGTCCCCTCGATCACCTGCGCGACGCGATCGGCCGCCACCGGCCCGCCGCCCTGCCAGCTCGCCAGCCCGCGATCGGCATGGCACACGCCGAGCAGCGCCGGCACCATCCGCGCCAGCGCGCGCTCCGCAGATTCCGGCAGGTCGAGCCGCCGCGCGGCGTAACATTCGCGCAGCAGCGCCAGCAGGCCGATGATATCGAGCAGCGCATCGGGCGCGCGGCTCACCGCGCCGCCATCCTCGAACAGCGCCGTATCGAGCGCCCGCGCAAGGCCCGCCTCGCCGAACGCGCGGCGCGGATCGCCGCCGGGGATCAGCAGGCCGGCCGCGACCAGCCCGCACCACGCGGCGACGCGGCGCGGCCCCGGCGGCGTCCTGTCCGCGCCGCGATCGAGATGCCGCGCCCCCCGCGCGAGCGTGTTCAGCACCTTCGAGCGATAGACCAGATCGGTGGACGACAGGATCAGCGGCGCGTGCGCCGTCCAGAACAGGATGCGCCGCCCCCAGATATCGGGCCGCCATGCCACGCCGGCCACGCGATCGGCGCAGGCAGCCAGCCAGCGCGCCATCAGCTCTTCCGCGATCGGCGCGGCCCGCGCGCGCGGCGCCACCGACGAGAGATCGCGCAGCCATGCGAAGGAATGGAGATATTCCGCGAAGCCCGCCGTAATATCCGGCGCGCGGAAATCGAGCGCGGCGAACTCCCGCGCGTCCCCGCCCCATGCCACGCGGCTTTCCAGCAGGGCCTGCCCGCGCGCCACATCGCCGAAGATCGGATCGTCGGGCACCGCGATCAGCTTCAGCGGATAGCGTCCCTTCAGGCGAAAGCCGTGGATCGGCGTGCGCCATGTCAGCCGCTCGAACGTCTGCGACAGGCGCTCGGCCAGCGACAGCCCCCTGTCGCCCGATCGCACCAGCCGCTTGCCCTGCTCGATCCCGTCGGCGTCGGGATCGCCGGTCGGGTCGGTCATTCGCCTCGCAGCGCCCGGATGTTGGCGGCATAGGCATCCGGCCCGCCGCGGAAGGTGGCGGTGCCGGCGACCAGCGCGTCCGCGCCGGCATCGATCGCCAGCCGCGCGGTGTGGCGATCGATCCCGCCGTCCACCTCCAGATCGATGTCGCGCCCGCTCGCCTCGATCATGGCGCGGATCGTCGCGATCTTGCGGAGCTGGCTGTCGATGAAGCTCTGCCCGCCGAAGCCGGGATTGACGCTCATCACCAGCACCAGATCGACCAGATCGATAAGGTAATCGAGCACGTCCGCCGGAGTCGCCGGATTCAGCACCACGCCCGCCCGCTTGCCGAGGCTCTTGATATGCTGGACGGTGCGATGGACGTGCGGCCCGGCTTCCGGATGGACGGTGATCGTATCGGCCCCGGCCTCCGCGAAGGCATCGAGATAGGCGTCCACCGGCGAGATCATCAGATGCACGTCGAACGGCTTCCGCGTATAGGGGCGCAGCGCCTTCACCACCATCGGACCGATCGTGATGTTGGGCACGAAATGGCCGTCCATCACGTCGACATGAATCCAGTCCGCCCCGGCCGCGTCGATCGCGCGGACCTCCTCGCCCAGCTTCGCGAAATCGGCGGAGAGGATCGATGGCGCGATGCGGACGGGTTTGGTCATGCCATCCGCTTAACGCGGGTTTCGCTCAGGCGAAAGCACGTCTCAGCCGCGCGACGAAAAAGCCGTCGCAGCCCCCTTTCGTCTCGACCGTTCCGGGGAGCGTGCGGACATGGCCGTCCACATGCGCGGCGATGCCTTCGGGCAATTCGCCGGGTGTGGGGGGCTGGATGGCGAAGTCTGCGCGCTCGCCCAGGAAATGCGCAAGCTGCGCCTCGCCCTCGGCCGGCTCCAGCGAACAGGTGGCGTAGATCAGCACGCCGCCCGGCTTCACCAAAACAGCCGCGCGGGCGAGGATGCGGCGCTGCACCTCCG
>JAYRJH010000218.1:0-5323 GCA_041906415.1 Sphingomonas sp.
AGAACGAGCGCGCGGCGGAGAATCTCCGCAAGTTCCTGCTCGCCATGTCCGGCGATATCCGCGTGCTGCTGGTGAAGCTGGCGGACCGGCTGCACAACATGCGCACGCTCCATTACATCGCGAGGCCTGAAAAGCGCCGCCGCATCGCCAAGGAGACGATGGACATCTATGCCCCGCTCGCGGAGCGGATCGGCATGTATGAGTTCATGAAGGAGATGCAGACGCTCGCCTTCCAGCAACTCGAGCCCGAAGCCTATGAATCGATCACCCGCCGGCTGGGGCAGCTGAAGGAGGGCGGCGGGGACAAGATCGCGAAGATCGGCGACGGGCTGAAGACCCTGCTCGCACGCCACGGCATCCAGGCCGAGGTTTCCGGGCGCGAGAAGCATCCCTATTCGATCTGGCGCAAGATGCAGGAGCGCCACATCAGCTTCGAGCAGCTTTCCGACATCATGGCCTTTCGCGCGATCGTGCCCACGGTGGAGGATTGCTACGCCGCGCTAGGCCACATCCACCGCCGCTGGCCGGCGGTGCCGGGGCGGTTCAAGGATTATATCTCGACGCCCAAGCGCAACGGATACCGCTCGCTGCACACCACGATCATGCATGCCGAGAACCAGCGCGTCGAAATCCAGATCCGTACGGAGGAGATGCACGCGGAGGCCGAATACGGCCTAGCCGCGCACTGGGCCTACAAGCAGGACATGAAGGTCCGGCCCGAGACGCAGCAGAACTGGATCACCGATCTGGTCGAGATCCTCGACAATGCCGAGACGCCGGAGGAACTGCTCGAACATACGCGCATGGCGATGTATCAGGATCGCATCTTCGCCTTCACGCCGAAGGGGGAGCTGATCCAGCTTCCGAAGGGGGCGACGCCGATCGACTTCGCCTATGCCGTCCACACCGATCTGGGCGATCAGGCGGTCGGCGCGAAGATCAACGGGCGCGTGGTGCCGCTGCGCACCGAGATCCACAACGGCGATCAGGTGCAGGTGCTGCGATCCAAGGCGCAGACGCCGCAGCCCAACTGGCTGAGCTTCGCGATCACCGGCAAGGCGCTGGCCGCGATCCGCCGCCACCTGCGGCAGGTGGAGCGCGAGCAGACGGTGGCGCTGGGGCGCAAGCTCTACGACGATATCGTCCTGCGCCTGCCCGCGCCGCTGGCGGCGGACGCGCTGGAACAGGGTCTGAAGCGGCTCAAGCTCTCCGACGAGGTGCAGCTGCTGACCGCGATCGCGCGGCGCACGCTCACCGACGCGCAGGTGATGGAGGCGCTGATGCCCGGATCGGCGGGCGCGGATGTGGCGCACGCGCCGCCGCAATCCTCCGCCATCTCGATCGAGGGGCTGGCGCCGGGCGTCGCCTATGAGCTGGCGACCTGCTGCCACGCGGTGCCGGGCGATCGCATCGTCGGCCTGCGCCGGCCGGACGCCTCGATCGAGGTCCACCGGATCGACTGCCGCATCCTCGCCGACCTCGCCGAACGCTCGGCGGAGGAGACGGACTGGATCGACGTGAAATGGGGCGACAAGACGCAGGGCGCCGTCGCGCGCTTCACGGTAGAGGTGCGCAACGAGCCGGGCGTGCTCGGCGCGATCGCCACGATCATCGGCCAGCACAAGGCGAACATCATCAACCTGCGCCTCGATAACCGCGACACCGGCATCCACACCAACACGATCGACGTGGAGGTGCACGATTCGCACCAGCTCATGCGCCTGCTCGCCGCGCTCAGGGCGGTGGATGCGGTGGTGGGGGCGGAGCGGGTCTAGGCGGCGGCGTCCGCCACGGCCATCGCCTGCGGTCCGCTCCTGCAAAAGACGCTCCCTCTTGCTAACCTTCCGCAAGCAGGCGAAGGGGACGATATCACACAACGAAACGGGGGAGTAACCGCATGATCTCGCGCGCAATCGCCATTCTGCTCGTATCCACTTCGGCCATCGTCGCCGCACAGGATGCGCGGCCCGCGGAAAAGGGAGGGAAGAACGCCCCCCAGTCCATCGAGGCGAAACAGGAAGATTCCGGCGTGGCCAAGGCCACCGTGCAGGAGCGCGAGGAGAAGTCGAAGGGCAGCGTCGCCGTCGGCGGCCGGACGCTCGGCTACACCGCGACCGCCGGCACGCTGACGATCCGCGATGCGGAGGGCAAGCCGACCGGATCGATGTTCTACACCGCCTATACGCTGGACGGCACGAAGCCGGGCACGAAGCGGCCGATCACCTTCTTCTACAACGGCGGCCCCGGCAGCCCCACCGTGTGGCTGCACATGGGTTCCTTCGCGCCGGTGCGCGTGCGCACGGGCGATCCCGTGTTCATCCGCCCCGCGCCGTTCGAGTTCGGCCCGAACCCGGATACCCTGCTGGACAAGACGGACATGGTGTTCCTCGACGCGATGGGCGCTGGCTATTCGCGCGCGCTCGGCGATACCAAGCCGTCACATTTCTACGGCACGGACGAGGATGTGGACGCCTTCGCGCGCGGCATCATCCGCTACGTCACGAAGAACGGGCGGTGGGACAGCCCGAAATTCCTGTTCGGCGAAAGCTACGGCACCACGCGCTCGGGCGCGCTCGCCTATCAGCTGCAGGATCGCGGCATGGCGCTGAACGGCGTGGTGCTGCTCTCCTCGATTATGAACTACGGCTATCGCCAGCCCGGTCTGGACCAGGTGTATCTGAACTATCTGCCGAGCTTCGCGGCGACCGCCTGGTATCACAACCGCCTCGCCAATCGCCCGGCGAACGTGGAGACGATCGTGGAGCAGGCGCGCGCCTTCGCCGCCGGTCCCTATGCCGCGGCGCTGGCCAAGGGGCACAACATCTCCGATGCGGAGCGCGACCAGATCGCCAACCAGATGAGCCAGCTCATCGGCCTCTCGCCGGAGTTCATCAAGCGCGCCAACCTGCGCATCGAGCTGCCGCGCTTCCAGAAGGAGCTGCTGCGCGACCAGCGCAAGATCATCGGCCGCTTCGACGCGCGCTATACCGGCGTCGATTCGGACGCGGCGGGCGACCGGCCGGAAAGCGATGTCTCGTCGGAGGCGATCACCGGCGCGTTCCTCGGCACGTTCCATAATTATGTGGTCAACACGTTGGGCTTCAGGACGGACCTGCAATATCGCCAGTCCGCGCGCGACGGCGCCGGCTTCGACTGGAACTGGAAGCACAAGGCGCCGGTGCAGGGCTATGCGTCGATGCAGAACAACCCCAATACGGCGGTCGATCTCGCGGTGGCGATGCGCGACAATCCGTATCTGCACGTCCTGTCGATGAACGGCTGGTATGACATGGCCACGCCCTTCTTCGGCACGGAGTTCGACCTGAGCCACATGATGCTGGAGCCGGCGCAGGCGAAGAACGTGAAGTTCACTTATTATCCCGCCGGCCACATGGCCTATCTGAACCCCGAGGCGCTGCACGCGATGAAGCGCGATCTGGCGGCATGGTATGACAGCGCCATAGCGAATTGAGACGCGCGCGCGGGTGTATTAATCCATTGCAACACCCGCGCGGCCCGTTAGGCTGGCCCCATGCAAAAGAATGAGAAGGGGTTTTCCTGATGGATCGTCGTACATTCCTTGCCTCGTCCAGCGCGGCGTCCGCGCTGGCGCTCGTGCCCGGCGTGCTGCGCGCGCAGGCGTCGGCGGGCGATGCGAAGCTCACCGCAACATTCGATCGCGTGATGGCCGACACGCTGCGCGAGATGCCGACGCTCGCCACCGTGCTCGGCATGGACAAGGGCGCGAACGCCGCGCTGAAGCACAGGCTGGAGGACAATTCCCCCGCCGGGCGCATCAAGGGGCAATTGATGCTCCACCAGGCGGTCCGCGACATCGACGCGATCGCGCCCGACACGCTGTCGCCCGGCGCGCGGCTCGATCGCGAGGTGGTGCTTTATTCGCTCAACGCCCGCGCGATCCCGATCGACAAGTTCGGGCTGGATTCGGTGCAGCGCCCCTATCCGATCTTTCAGCAGGGCGGGGTTTACTTCGAGACGCCGGACTTCCTGAACTCGTCCCACACGATCACCGATGCGGAAGATTGCGCCGCCTATCTCGATCGCCTCGCCGCGATGGCGACCGCGCTCGACAATGAGACGGCGTGGCAGAAGAAGGAGGCCGCGCGCGGCTATGTCGCGCCGGGCTGGTCGCTCGACCTGACGCTGGGGCAGATGGCGAAGCTGCGCGATCCCGCGGCGGCTGAGAACGGCCTCACCAAATCGCTCGTCACGCGCGCGGCGAAGGCGAATATCCCCGGTGACTGGCAGGCGAAGGCCAGCGCGATCGTCGAGAAACAGGTCTATCCCGCGCTCGACCGGCAGATCGCGCTGATCCGGGAATTGCGCGCGCACGGCCGCACCGACGACGGCCTGTGGGCGGTGCCGCGGGGCGAGGAAATCTACGCGGCCGCGCTGGCCGAGGCGACGACCACCAAATTCACGCCCGACGAAGTGCATCGCATGGGGCTGGACCAGGTCGCGTCGATCACCGCCGAACTGGATACGATCCTCAAGGCCAACGGGCTGACGAAAGGATCGGTGGCGGACCGGCTCAACGCGCTCAACGTCCGCCCCGACCAGCTCTATCCCGATACCGATGCGGGACGCGCGCAACTGATCCGCGATCTCAACGCCGGCGTCGCGGGGATGACGGCGAAGCTGGGGCAATTGGTCAACAATCCGCCCAACGCCCCGCTCGAGATCCGGCGCGTGCCGGTGGAGATTCAGGACGGCGCGTCGAACGGCTATTATTATCTCGCCGCGCTCGACGGCTCGCGCCCGGCGATCTACTGGATCAACCTCAAGAGCGTCGGCGACTGGCCGAAATATTCACTACCCAGCCTGACCTATCACGAAGGCGTGCCGGGCCATCACCTGCAACTCACCATCGCGCAGCAGGCCAAGGCGCCGCTGCTGCGCAAGCTCGCCTTCTTCAACGCCTATTCGGAAGGCTGGGCGCTCTATGCCGAGAAGCTGGCGGACGAGGTGGGCGGCTATGCCACGCCGCTGGATCGTGCCGGCTTCCTCCAGAGCTACCTGTTCCGCGCCGCGCGGCTGGTGATCGACACGGGCATCCATACGAAGAGATGGAGTCGCGAGAAGGCGACCGATTATATGGTGCGGACGGTCGGCTTCGCGCAGCCGCGCTCGCAGCGCGAGGTGGAGCGGTATTGCACCCAGCCGGGGCAGGCGTGCAGCTACAAGGTCGGCCACGCCGCCTGGGTGCGCGCGCGGGAGAAGGCGCAGGCGATCATGGGCGCGAAGTTCGACGAGAAGGGCTTCCACGATATCCTCCGCGCCGGCGCGATGCCGCTCACCATCC
>JAYRJH010000219.1:0-5306 GCA_041906415.1 Sphingomonas sp.
CGCTCGTCACCACGCTCACCAAGAGGATGGCGGAGGATCTCACCGAATATATGCACGAGGCGGGCGTCAAGGTCCGCTACATGCACTCGGATGTGGAGACGCTGGAGCGCATCGAGCTGATCCGCGATCTCCGGCTCGGCGTCTATGACGTGCTGGTCGGCATCAACCTGCTGCGCGAGGGGCTGGACATCCCGGAATGCGGCCTCGTCTGCATCATGGATGCGGACAAGGAAGGTTTCCTGCGCTCGGAGACGTCACTGATCCAGACGATCGGCCGCGCGGCGCGCAACGTCGACGGACGCGTGATCCTCTATGCCGACCGCATCACCGGCAGCATGGAGCGCGCGATGAACGAAACCGCGCGCCGCCGGGAGAAACAGGCGGCATATAATGCGGAGCACGGCATCACGCCGGCGACCGTCCGCAAGAATATCGGGGACATCATCGCCCATGTCGCCTCCAAGGATCAGGTGACGGTGGAGATCGATGAGGAGCGGCCGCATATGGTCGGCCACAATCTCCGCGCCTATATCGAGGAGCTGGAGCGCAAGATGCGCGCCGCCGCCGCCGATCTGGAATTCGAGGAAGCAGGCCGCCTGCGCGACGAGATCCGCGCGCTGGAGCAGCAGGAGCTTGGCCTGCCGCCGGACGAGCACAAGGCCCCGGTCATGGGTCGCTCGAACGAGGGCAAGCCCGGCACCCGCAAGACGCGTTTCGGCAAGACGCAGCGAAAGTTCGGCGGACGATAAGCGTTTTCATTTCGCATGAGTAAATAAGCGTAGCTGACAAAGCTGCGCTTTGATGCGATTAACATGACCGTGTCTTCCGTTTCCCAACGCTGCCTGGATTGCCTCGTGCGGGACAAGGCGCTGTGCGCCAGCATGAGCGATTGCGAACTTGCCGCGCTGAGCGCCCTCGGCCGCCGGCGGGAGGTGACCGCCGGGCAGGTCGTCACTTGGGCGGGCGATCCGAACGCCAATTGCGCCAATGTCGTGTCGGGGGCGCTGAAGGTTTCCGCTTCCACGGCCGACGGGCGCGAGCAGATCGTCGGCCTGCTCTTTCCGGGCGATTTCGTCGGCCAGCTCTTCACCGCCGAAGCCTCGCTTACGGTCACGGCGCTCACCGACACCGATCTGTGCACCTTCCCGCGCCCCAGCTTCGAGCGCGCGCTGGAAACCTATCCGCAGATGGAGCGGATGCTGCTCGAACGCACCATGGCCTCGCTGGACGAGGCGCGGGAACGGATGCTGTCGCTCGGCCGCAAGGACGCGCGCGAGCGGGTCGCGGATTTCCTGCTGGAGCTGGCCGGGCGCACCGGCGTCACGGACGAGGCCGGACGGGTGAACGTGCTGATCCCGATCAGCCGGGGCGAGATGGCGGGATTCCTCGGGCTGACGATCGAGACGGTCAGCCGGCATCTCACGCGCCTCAAGACCGCCGGGATCATCGATTTCGCCAAGGGCGAGCGCGACTGCACGATCCTCAACCGCGCCGCGCTTGAAGCGATCATCAATCCGGCCTGATCCCCGATCTCACGCCCCCGCGCGGCGCGCGGCGGCGATCCAGCTTTCCTTGAGCGCGATGGCGCGGCGGCATCCGTCGAAGAAGCAGCGCAACATATAGGAAAGCTGGCCGACATGCGCCTCCGGCTGGCGGCCGACATGATCCCATAGCGCCATCACCAGATCATCGGCATGGGTCGCATCCAGCGCGTGCATCTCGCGCAACGCGTCCAGCTCGGCGTCGCCCGGCCCCTGTCCCGCCGGCAGCCGCTCGAACACCAGCTCCGCGCGGACGAGATGCGCGCCCGCGACGCGCATCACCCGGTCGCACAGCCGGCGCACCTCCGGCAGCGGGGGAAGCTGGGGCAGCCGATCGGCCAGCGTCTCCAGATCGCGGCACAGCGCGCGCTGGATCGCATGATCCTCCTCGATCGTGTCCAGCGTCGGCCCGACAATATCGGGCCGAGACGTGTCGGCAAGCGCGGCCATTGCAAATATCCCAGCGGCAAGTGGCGCCAAACCTGATCGCCGATGCGATTGCCCGCTTTGACGATGGTCAAAGCCATGTAATGATCGGCCCTTAACGGGAGACTGGCGGTTCTCGCCGCCCGGTATCGAAAGGTTTCGCCATGTCCGCCAACACGCGCCTCACCACCCGCGCCGGAGTGCAACTGGACATACGCTTTGCCCGGCCCGGCGACGAATTCGCGATCGATCAGTTCTTCGACCAGCTATCGCCGGAGGACCGCCGCTTCCGCTTCCTCGGCACCGCCACCCGCGTCGGCCGGGCGGTGATCGAGGCGATGACGCGGCACGACGATCGCGATGCGACATGGCTGGCCGATGATGCGGAAAGCGGCGTGCTGGTCGCGCTGGCGATGCTTTCCTTCAACGCGCAGGGCGACCGCGCCGAGGTGGCCGTGGCGGTGCGCAGCGACAGCAAGGATCGCGGCATCGGCTGGGAATTGATGCGCTTCGCCATGGATCAGGCGGAAGCGCGCGGCGCGAAATGGGTGGAGGCGATCGAATCGCGCGACAACGTCGCCGCCGTCAACCTTGAACGTGAGATGGGGCTGACGATCGAGTCGGTGGAAGGCGATTCCTCCCTGGTGAAGGTGAGCCGGAAGCTGGGGGCGTAGCACCGCCCCCCGCTCCACCTCCCCTCATCCCGCCTGGAACACGCCGCAGGCGATGCGGCCGCCGCTGTTGCCGGCGGGATCGGTCATCATGTCGTCCGGCCCGGCATGGACCACCAGCGCAGCGCCGTCCGCATCGAGCAGCCCGGCCATCGTGGCGCCGGGAATGGTGAGCGCCAATGTGCCGCGCCCACCGCTGTCGATCACCAGATTGGGCAGATCGCCCTCATGCGGACCTTGCGGGTTCATCGAGCCGTGCTTCCTGGCGGTCGGGTTCCAATGGCCGCCGGCGCTCGCGAAATCGGGAGGATCGCAGCGCCCGGTGGTGTGGATATGCGCGCCATGCGTGCCGGGCGGCAGGCCTCGCGCATCCACCGTGACGCGCAGGCCGCCCGCCACCTCGGTCGCGGTCGCGCGGCCCGCATCCGCGCCGCTCGCCGTCCTGAGCATCGCGACCGCATGGGCGCCGCCCGGAACCGGCGCGCCCATGTTCATCCTGTCGCCCTCGTTGCAGGCAGCCAACGCCAGCATGCCCGCCATCGCCACCATCATGCGCATCTTCTCTCTCCTTCGCCTCAATCCCTGCCGCGCGCGATCAACGCAAGCAGGCGGCCGCAGTGCCACCTTTGCTGCACGATCCCCGCCAACAGCAACACATTCAACACCGTCAGCTCGATCAGGAAGAACCAGATCGAGGAGCCAGCGATCATGCTCAGGCCCAGCAGGATGGTCCTGGGATTGGCGCCAAGCAAGGCCGGCACCAGCAAGGTGCCCATCCCGCTTTCCCTCGCCAGCCGCGCGATGCGCTGGCGCTCGGCCGGATCGGCCTCCGCGCTGGTGACGATCGCGTTGACGCGCTCCGTCGGCCCCGTGACCACGCTGGAAACCTTGAGATAGAAGCGCGCGAGCGCCCCGCCCACGCCGGTCGGCGCGGCGCGGTTGTGCTGGATCCACGGCACGCCATAGACCCACCATTGATACGTCCGCCGGGAGCTTTCCGCGAACACGGACTGCACGATCCGCGACACGCCCGCGCCGACGACGATCAGCCATACCCAAGGCCCCCAGCTCTGCTGGAGCGCCGAACCGAGCAGCAGATAGAGCACGGTATGCCCGCCGTAATCGCACAAGCCGTCGACCACCTCGCCGCGCGGGCTGGCGCGTCCGGTCATCCGCGCCAGATCGCCGTCCGCGCCGTCCACCACATGCCACAAGAGGTGCAGCGCAAAGCCGATCGCGATCGCCAGCGGCGTCCCGACCAGCGCATAGAGCACCCCCGTGGCGCACACCATGATCGCCCCGAAAATGGAAACCATGTTCGGCGTGACCGGCGTGCGCGCGAGCAGGCTCGCGAGTCGGCGCGCGGCCGGATGATAAGCGGTGCGGTTCAGGAAACCCTGCAATTCGCGAGGCTTTCCCGTAACAGCGGGCTGCAATTCATTCGAATCCAAGGTGAACCCCCCTTTAGGGTTCGATAACAGGTGCGCGGATCGCTTGACAGACGTCGCGCATCTGTCACGACGTTTCCATACATCTGTCATCCGCCGGCCTTTGCCGGCAAAGCGGGGGTTTAATGTCGTCTATCAAGGTCGCCATCGTCGGGGTCGGTAATTGCGCGAGCAGCCTCGTGCAGGGCAAATACCATTATGCCGCCAGCAACACCCCGCATGGCCTGATCCACGAAGATGTCGGCGGCTACAAGGTCGGCGACATCGAATTCGTCGCGGCGTTCGACGTCGATTCACGCAAGGTCGGGCGTGATCTGGGCGAGGCGATCTTCGCCAAGCCGAACTGCACCAAGGTGTTCCATGCCGACGTGCCGCAGACCGGCACGATCGTGCAGATGGGCGCGAAGCTGGACGGCGTGGCCGATCACATGCTCATCGCCGCCAACGACCGCGGTTTCGAGGTCGACGACACGCCGGACACCGATCGCGCGTCGATCGTGAAGACGCTGAAGGATTCCGGCGCGGAAATCCTCGTGAACTTCCTGCCGGTGGGCAGCCAGGCGGCGACCGAATTCTACATGGAATGCGCGATCGAGGCCGGCCTTGCGGTGGTGAACTGTATGCCGGTGTTCATCGCCTCCAAGCCGGAATGGGAAGCGCGCTTCGCCAAGGCTGGCCTGCCGATCATTGGCGACGACGTGAAGGCTCAGGTAGGCGCGACGATCGTCCATCGCGTGCTGTCGAACCTGTTCAAGGCGCGCGGCGTGACGATCGATCACACCTATCAGCTCAACACCGGCGGCAACACCGATTTCATGAACATGCTCGACCGCAACCGCCTGTCGAGCAAGAAGGAATCCAAGACGGAGGCCGTGCAGGCCGTCCTCGCCGAACGGCTGGCGGACGAGAATATCCACGTCGGCCCGTCGGATTACATTCCCTGGCTGCACGACAACAAGCTGTGCTTCCTGCGGCTTGAGGGCAATCTGTTCGGCGATGTGCCGATGAACCTCGAACTGCGCCTGTCGGTCGAGGACAGCCCGAACTCCGCCGCCGTCGTGGTGGATGCGATCCGTTGCTGCAAGCTGGCGCTGGATCGTGGCATTTCCGGCGCGCTGACCGGCCCGTCCTCCTTCTTCTGCAAGCATCCGCCGGAGCAATATACCGACGATATCGCGGCGCAGATGACCGACGATTTCATCCACGCGGACGCGCGGATC
>JAYRJH010000220.1:0-5300 GCA_041906415.1 Sphingomonas sp.
CGAAATTCTCCGAAGCGCGTTTCCATTTCGACGGCGCCGATAAAACGATCCGGCTGAACCTGCGCTATTTCCTTGGGGCCAACGGCCCGCCGGCGAAAAGCTGACGATGCGCTCTCCCGTTCCCGCCATCGTCGCGGCCAGTATCCGCCGGCCGTGGTGGACGATCCTGATCGCATTGGTGCTGACGGCGGCGGCCCTGCTCGTCGTAGCCGGCCGCTTCGCGATGACCACCGACACCGCCGCGCTGATCTCGCCCGATGTCGACTGGCGCAAGCAGGAACGGGCGATGGAGGCCGCCTTCCCGCAATTGAGCGACGGGATGCTGCTGATCGTCGACGGCGACACGCCTGAGCTGGCGGAGGACGGCGCGGCGCGGCTGGCGGCGAAGCTGGCTGAGGACAAGGCGCATTTCCGCCGCGTCACCCGCCCTGACGGTGGCGATTTCCTTGCGCGCGAGGGGTTGCTGTTCGGTTCCGGGAAGGACGTGCGCGACGCCACCGCCGCGCTGATCGCCGCGCAGCCGATGCTGGGGCCGCTTGCCGCCGATCCTTCCCTGCGCGGCGTGGGCGATGCGTTGTCCAATATGCTGGACGGCGTGGCGGCGGGGCAGGTGAAGCTCGACAGGATCGGCAAGCCGATGCGGGCTATGGCGCTGGCGACGGAGGCGGCGCTGGCGGGCAGGCCCGCGCATTTCTCATGGCAGTCCCTGTTCGCCGGCGATGGCGGCGCGCTGGCCCCGCCGAAGCGGCGGCTGATCGTCGCGCAGCCCGTGCTCGATCACGGCGCGCTGATGCCGGGCGAGGCGGCGAGCGAGGCGGCGCGCGCGGCGGCCTCCGCGCTGGGGCTGGATGCGGCGCATGGCGTGCGGGTGCAACTGACCGGCGAGGTGCCGCTCGCCGACGAGGAATTCGCCACCCTGCGCGAGAATATCGGCCTGGTCGGCGCGGTGATGCTGGCGGCGATGCTGGCGACGCTGTGGTTCGCGACGCGTTCCGCGCGGCTGGTGGCGGCGATCCTGATCGCGATCGTCGCCGGGCTGATCGTCACCATGGCGATCGGGCTGCTGGCGGTCGGGCGGTTCAACCTGATCTCGGTGGCGTTCATCCCCTTGTTCGTGGGGCTGGGCGTGGATTTCGGCATCCAGATCTGCGTGCGCTACAATGCCGAGCGGGTGGAGGGTGCCGCGCCGGATGCCGCCCTGCGGCAGGCGGCGGCGGCGCTGGGCGCGCCGCTGACCCTGGCGGCGGGCGCGATCTTCCTCGGCTTCGGCGCGTTCCTGCCGACCGAATATGTCGGCATCGCGGAGCTTGGCGTGATCGCCGGGCTCGGCATGGTGGTGGCGCTGGCGTTGAGCGTCACCTTGCTGCCCGCGCTGGTGCTGCTGTTCCGGCCTGATGCGCCGCGCGGGGAGGTGGGGTTCGCGGCGCTTGCGCCGGTCGACCGGCTGCTGGAGCAGCGGCGGGGCGCGGTCTTGTGGTCGTTCGTCGCGGCGCTGCTGGCGAGCATCGCGCTGCTGCCGTGGGTGAGCTTCGACTTCAACCCGCTCCACCTGCGCGACCCGGATGCGCCGTCGATGCGCGCGCTGGCCGATCTGACGCGCGATCCCGATCGCACGCCCAATGTGATCGACGTACTCGCGCCCAACCGCGCGGCGGGCGAGGCGCTGGCGAAGAAGCTGTCCGCGCTGCCGGAGGTGGAACGCGTCGTTTCGCTCGACAGCTTCGTGCCGGAGGACCAGCCCGTGAAGCTGGCGCTGGTGCAGGATGCTTCGCTGCTGCTCGACGTGACGCTCAACCCCTTCGACATCGCGCCCCCGCCGACGGATGCGGAGCGTGTCGCCGCGCTGACCGCTACCGCCACGAAGTTGCGCGCGGCCGGCGGCGATGACGCGCGGCGGCTGGCGGCGGCGTTCGGGAAGCTGGCGCGCGCCACGCCCGCGAAGCGCGCGCAGGTGGATGCGATGTTCTCCCGCCCATTGGGCGTGATGCTTGACCAGATGCGGCTCGCGCTTCAGGCCGCGCCGGTGACGCGGGCGGATTTGCCGACGGAACTGAAGCGCGACTGGGAGACGCCGGACGGCCGCGTCCGCCTGCAGCTCACCCCGCGTGGCGACGCCAACGACAATCGCGTGATCGCGAGGTTCCGCGCGGCGGTCGCAAAGGTGACGCCCGCCATCTCCGGCCTGCCGGTCGCCACGCAGGCGGCGGCGAGCACGGTAGCGCGAGCGTTCGTGCAGGCCGGCGTGATCGCCTTCGTGCTGGTGAGCCTGCTGCTGTTCGCGGTGCTGCGCGACGCGCGGGAAGTGGCGTTCACGCTCGCGCCCGTCGTGCTTTCGATCTTCCTGACATTGGGAAGCTGCGTGCTGATCGGCCAGCCGGTGAATTTCGCGAACATCATCGCCTTCCCCCTGCTGTTCGGGGTGGGCGTGGCCTTCCACATCTATTTCGTGATGGCGTGGCGGGGGGGAGCGACCGGCCTGCTGCAATCGAGCCTGGCGCGCGCGGTGCTGTTCAGCGCGCTCGCCACCGGCACGGCGTTCGGCAGCCTGTGGCTGTCGCGCCATCCGGGCACCGCCAGCATGGGCAAGATCCTGATGATCTCGCTGATCTGGACATTGATCTGCGCGCTGATCTTCGAACCCGCGCTGCTCGGTCCGCCGCGCGGGAAGGCCGTCAGGGCCTAGGCGGCGTCTCCGCCGGATCGGCGAGCGGATCGCGCAGCTCGGGGGTATCGGACGGCGCGGCGGCCGGGGATGGGGCCGGGGCGGGCGGCGTCTCTCCCGCGGCCGCGCCCGGATCGGTCAGCGGATCATCCAGCTCGCCGCCCTTGACCTCCTTGCGCCTGTGCGGGTGGATCGCCTCGGTCTCGGCGGCGCGGTTTTGCAGGAACACCGAGCGCAGCGTCGCATAGGGATCGACCGCGCCGCCGAACAGGGCGCGCAACTCGTCGTCGCTCTCCGCGCGCAGGTCCAGCCCGGTGAGCAAGGTGCTGGAGAGCTGATATTCCCAGCGGTCGAACGGGTTGCCGATCGCGACCGGCAGCACCGCCGCGTCCACCGGCCCGCCCAATATGTCGCGCAGCGTGCTCGGCCCTACGAAGGGGAGGAAGATATACGGCCCCGGCCCCACGCCATAGCGCGCCAGCGTGTTGCCGAAGCTGTTGTCGACGTGCGGCAGGCGGAAATCGCGCGTCTTGGCGACATCGCCGAACCCCGCGACGCCGATCGTGCTGTTGACCGCGAAGCGCGCCAGCGTGCGCGCCGCCTTACCCGGCTTCAACTGCAGCAGATAGTTCACGAAGACGATCGGCTCCGTCAGGTTGACGAAGAAGTTGCGCAGCCCCGATCGCGCCAGCTTCGGCACCACATGCTTGTAGCCCATCGCCGCCGGACGATAGAGCGCCTTGTCCAGCTTCTGGTGGATGCCGAACATCGAACGGTTGAAGCCCTCCAGCGGATCGCCCCTGGCGTGGCGATGCCGGGGTTTCGGCGCCTCCACCACCGGGGCGCCGGCCGAGGCCGGATCGGCGAGCGGATCGCGCAATTCGGATGCGACGGGAGGAGCCTCGATCGCCGGCGCCGGAGCGGGGCTGGCGGCGGGATCGTCCAGCGGATCGCGCAGCTCCGGCGCGGCGGACGGCGCCTCGACCAGTGATGGGGGAGGCGTCGGCTCGACGGTCTGTGCCGGGGCGGCAGCCAGCATCGCCGCCGGCAGCGCGAGGAGATACGCCAATCAGCCGCCCTTCGCGGCGATGGCGTCCAGATGCGCGACCAGCGCCTTCGCGCCGCCCTTCGCCAGCACGCCGGCGAAATCGGCGCGTCGCGTCGCGATCTGGCTGATCGAGTTGCGATAGAAGACGTCGATGATCTTCCAGCCGCCCCCGCTCTGGCGCAGGCGATAGCTGATCGGCACGCCCGCCTTGCCCGGCTGGTTGAGCGTGGTGCGCACCAGCCGGTCGCCGCCGCGCGCCTCGACATTGGGGGCGATGGTGAAGCTCTCGCCGGACCAGCTGTCGAAATTGGCGGCATATTGCGCGATCGTCATCCGGCGCACGGCGGCGACCAGATTCTGCTGCTCGGCGGGCGCGATGCCATTCCAGTCCGTGCCCACCATCAGCCGCGTCATCAGCGGCAGGTCATAGACGCGATCGACCACCGGCGCGATCGCCGCCGCGCGCGCCTGTTTCGTGCCCTTCGCCTTCATGATCGAGATCAGCCCGTTGTCGAGCGCCTGAACCACCGCCGCCGGATCGGCGGCTTGCGCCACCGAGGGAAGGGGAAGCGCCGCGCCTGCCAGAACGAGGGGCGCAAGGGCGGCGGGGAACAGGCCACGCATACAGGGGAACTCCGTTGTGCGGCCGGATATATCGTCCACCCTGCCGCCCGTTGCAATCTCCGGAGCGCCGCATCGCGGCAAATCCATGCCGGGGCGAGGTGGCGAAAGGCGCGGAATCATGTAAGGAGCGATCCCATGAGTCTTCCGCTTTCGCAGGTGGCGCGCATCGGCGCCTATACGCTCCGTCAGCATATCAAGGGCGGCAAATACCCGCTCGTCCTGATGCTGGAGCCATTGTTCCGCTGCAATCTTGCCTGCCCCGGCTGCGGCAAGATCGATTATCCGGACGCGATCCTCAACCAGCGCATGAGCTATGAGCAGTGCATGGAGGCGATCGACGAATGCGGCGCGCCCGCCGTGTCGATCGCGGGCGGCGAGCCGCTGCTGCACAAGGACATGGCCCGCATCGTGAAGGGCTATATCGCGAAGAAGAAGTTCGTGATCCTGTGCACCAACGCGCTGCTGCTGAAGAAGAAGATCGACGAATATGAGCCTTCGCCCTTCTTCACCTGGTCGATCCACCTCGACGGCGACAAGGAAATGCACGACCACGCCGTCGACCAGAAGGGCACCTACGACATCGCGGTGGAGGCGATCCGGCTCGCCAAGGCGAAGGGTTTCCGCGTGCAGGTGAACTGCACCGTGTTCGACGGGGCGGACCCGGCGCGGCTCGCGGCCTATTTCGACGAGATGGAGGCGCTGGGCGTCGAGATCACCATCTCGCCCGGCTACGCCTATGAGCGCGCGGCCGATCAGGAGCATTTCCTGAACCGCGAGCGGACGAAGAAATTCTTCCGCGACGTGTTCGCGCGCGGCAATGGCGGCAAGGACTGGACCTTCACCAACTCGCCCCTGTTCCTCGATTTCCTCGCCGGCAACCAGACCTATGAATGCACGCCCTGGTCGATGCCGTTGCGCACGATCTTCGGCTGGCAGAAGCCGTGCTACCTGCTCGGCGAGGGCTAT
>JAYRJH010000221.1:0-5287 GCA_041906415.1 Sphingomonas sp.
CGGGCGCGGGCGCGAAGCCGGAACTGTGGATTCTCGGCGCCAGCCTGTTCGGGGCGCAGCTCGCGGCGATCCTCGGCCTGCCCTATGCCTTCGCCTCGCATTTCGCGCCGGAACTGCTGGATCAGGCGCTGGCGATCTACCGGCGCGATTTCCGGCCCTCGGCTCAACTGGCGAAGCCATATGCGATGGCCGGCTTCAACGTCTTCGCCGCGGACACGCATGAGGAAGCGGAGTTCCTGGCCAGCTCGCAGCAGCAGGCGTTCATCGCGTTGCGCACCGGCAACCCGCGACAGCTCCCCCCTCCGGTCGAAGGCTATCGCGCCAGCCTGCCGCCGTCGCATGCCGCGATGCTGGATAATGTGCTGCAATGCTCCTCGATCGGCACGCGCGACGGGATCGGCCGCGACATCGCCCGGTTCGTCGAACGCACGAACGTGGATGAGGTGATGCTGACCAGCATGATGTTCGACCACGAGGCGCGGAAACGCTCCTTCGCCATCGCGGCGGAAGCGATGCGGGCGGCGTCAGGCCGCGAGCTGCACGCGTGAACGCCCGGCGGCCTTGGCGGCGTAGAGCGCCTGGTCCGCGCGCTTGATCGTTCCCTCGATCGTCTCGCCGCCGCGCTGTTCGGCGATGCCGCAGCTCATGCGCAAGGCGACGGGAACATTGCCGTCCATTTCCAGCGGCAGGCCACGCAGGGTTTCGGCGAGGCGCTCGCAGATCTTTTCCGCCGCGCCGGCGCTGGTGCCGGGGAAGAAGATCATGAATTCATCGCCGCCCGACCGCGCCGCCGCATCCCCGTGACGGATGCCGCCCTCGATCAGCCGGGCGAAGTGGATCAGCGCGCGGTCGCCGCCGTCGTGACCGAAGCGATCGTTGACCTGCTTGAAGCAATCGAGGTCGAGCACCGCCACCGCCATGCCTTCATGCGCCTCGCGCGTCTGTTCGATCCGCTCGTTGACGGCGGCGCGGTTGAGCAGGCCGGTAAGCGGGTCCGTCACAGTGAGCCGCAACAGCTCCCGCTCGCGCTCGCGCAACTGGCGTTCGCTTTCCTCGAGCCGCCGCATCAGCCGCGCGCGGCCGGAAAGGCTCGCGGCGACCGGCAGGCAGGTCAGCAGCATCAGCGCCAGGAAGAGCTGCATCAGGTGCATCCGTCCGCCGAAGGCGGCGGCATAAAGCGCGAAAGGTCCGTCCGGCATTCGCGCGCCGATCGTGCCGATGATCGCGACGATCATCACCGCCACCTGTATCCCCAGCCGCCCGGCGCGGAACGTCACCAGCATCAGCGGCGCGAACAGCAACCCCGGTATGGGATGGCGCAGCAGCATGAACACCATGACGGCGACCGCCGCCACCAGCAGCAGCATGAAGAGCGCCTCCGCCTGCTCCCGCATCGTCTTTTCCGTGAACCAGCGCCGGTATTCGCCGCCCAGCACGGAGATGAAGAAGGGCGTGAAGATCAGCAGGCCCAGCGCATCGCTGAGGAACCAGACGCGGAAAACCTCGCTGAAGGCTTCATGCCGGTGATGCAGGAGCGAAACCGTCGCCCCGCTGAGCGCGCTGATCGTCGGCGCGACGCCACCCGCCCACAGGATGAAGGTGCCCAGATTTTCCGGCGCGCCGAGCATGTCGCCCGATTTGAGCGACCGGCGCAGCCCGGCCGCGACGATCGTGACCTCGAGCACGTCGATCACGCTGAACAGCAACGGCGCGGAGAATATGTGATTGACCAGCATGTTGGCGGACATGTTGCTGCCCACCCCCACCAGCAGCACATCCCGCCAGCGCGCGCGCTGCGGCTGGAGCATCATCGCCAGCAGCAGCGCGTTGGACGGCCATAACGGCGCATTCCATTCCGAACTGGCCGTGAAATACATCGTGCCCGTGGTCAGGACGAAATGAAAGCAGGCGACCCAGAGGACATTGTATGAACGCGCACGCACCATGACGGTGTTATATTGGCGAAATCGCTATCCGTTGGTTAATCACCGTTAAAATCTGTTGATATCATTGCGCCTTGGGCAGGCGCAGCCGCACGAGCAGGCCGCCCAGATCCTCGCTCTCCTCGAGCTCCACCGTGCCTTCGTATATCTCCACCACGTCGCGCACGATCGCGAGGCCGAGGCCGGTGCCGGGCTTGCCCGTATCCAGGCGCACGCCGCGATCGAAGATGCGGGTGCGTTCCGCATCCGGGATGCCCATGCCGTCGTCCTCCACCATGATCTCGACGAAATCGCCGACGGCGGAAACGGTGACGAACACGCTGCCGCCGCCATATTTCGCGGCATTCTCCACCAGATTGCCGATGATCTCGTCCAGATCCTGCCGCTCGATATGCGCCACCAGATCGCGCGCGCCGTCGATATCGATGCGGACATGGGGGTAGAGCCGCCGCACCGCGCGTTCCACGGATTCGAGCGACGGCCACACCTGCGCCCGGCTGTGCGCCGATCCGCGCCGCCCCACCGCGCGCGCGCGGGCGAGATGGTGATCCACCTGCCGCCGCATCGTCCGCGCCTCGCGCACCACCGTTTCGGCAAGGTCGTCCGCATTGGCGGTGGCGGCGTTCATGATGACGGTGAGCGGCGTCTTGAGCGCATGGGCGAGATTGCCCGCATGGCGCCGCGCCTCCTCCGCCTGCACCTCGTTATGCGCCACCAGCGCGTTCAGCTCATGGACCAGCGGCGCGACCTCGACCGGCATGTCGCCGGAGATGCGGTTGATCTTGCCGCCGCGCATCTTCGCGATCTCCAGCCGCAATTTGCGCAGCGGCAGCAGGCCGTAGAAGGTCTGCAATGCCGCCAGCACGATCAGCCCGAGGCCCAGCAGCAGGAAGCTGCGCACGAGCGTCCGCCGCAGCACGTCGATCTGCGCGTCCAGCCCGGCGCGGCTCTGCGCTACCTGGAAGCGCCAGCGGACGCTCGAGCGCGGCAGCGTCACGTCGCGCTCCACGATGCGCAGCTTCTCGTCCGCGAACTGGCCGCTGTCATAGACGTGGACGTTGCGATCGTTGTGCTGCGCCCCATAAGCGAGCTGGCGATCCCATAGCGAGCGGGAGGGAAACGGCTCACGCCCCTTGGCCGAAACCTGCCAGTAGAGGCCGGAATAAGGCTCCAGGAAGCGCTGGTCGGCCGGCTCGCGGTTGAAGATCACCTCGCCTTCCGGCCCGATCTCGGCGGAGACGAGCAGGGATTGCAGGACATATTCGAGCTGGTCGTCGAAATTGCGCGTGACGGCGCTCGCCAGCACGCGATCTAGCGCCAGCCCCCCGCCGGCGAGCAGCAGGAGGATCCACGCCGCCGCGACCAGGATCATGCGCCGGGTCAGCGATCCGGTGCGACGGATCGCGCGCGGCCTTTCCGGCGCTTCCTCCGTCATCGGCTCAGCCAGCCGGATCCTCCAGGCTATAGCCCAGCCCGCGGATCGTGGTGATGACGTCCTGCCCCAGTTTCTTGCGGATGCGCGTGACGAACACTTCGATCGTATTGGAATCGCGATCGAAATCCTGATCGTAGATATGCTCGATCAGCTCGGTGCGGCTCACCACCTTGCCCTTGTGGTGGAGCAGGTAGCTCAGCAGCTTGTATTCCTGCGCCGTCAGCTTCACCGGCTCGCCCGCGCGAGTCACCTTGCCCGAACGCGTATCGAGCCGCACGTCGCCCGCCGTCAGCTCCGACGAGGCGTTGCCGGAGGCGCGGCGGATCAGCGCGCGCAGGCGGGCGATCAGCTCCTCCGTCTGGAAGGGCTTGGCGACATAATCGTCTGCGCCCGCATCCAGCCCGGCCACCTTGTCCGACCAGCTGTCACGCGCGGTGAGGACGAGGACGGGCATCACCTTGCCCTCCTTGCGCCAGCGATCCAGCACGGTCAGCCCGTCGATCTCCGGCAGGCCCAGATCGAGGACCACCGCGTCATAGCTTTCGGTGGAGCCGAGGAAATGTCCCTCCTCGCCATCGGTGGCGAGGTCGATCGCATAGCCGGCGCCCTCGAGCGTGTTCTTGAGCTGCTGGCCGAGATTCGGTTCGTCTTCGACGATCAGGACGCGCATATTGTCTCCCTATTGGATCACGTTATCATTGATGCGGACGCGATGGAATTCCGCGGCCTCAGCGCCCGGTGCGGCCGATCACCTGCCCGGTCCGGCCATCCACGTCGACCCAGATCACCTTGCCGTCGCGCAGGAACTTCAGCGTGTAGACGCCGCTCGGCAATTCCAGGTCGAAGCCGATATATTGCGCCCCTTTCATCGTCGGCACCACGCGGCGCTCGATCTCCTTGAGCGGAAGGATGCGTCCCTCGCGCGTGGCTGCCCATGCCGCGCTCGCCTCACGCCCCTGATCCGCCCTGGCCGTGACAGCGGGCGCGGCCATGGAGAGCAACAGCAGTGAAACGATCGCGATCCTCATTGTGGAACGCGGCATAGTGGCAGGGGATTGAACAGCCTGTGAACGCCGGCGCGCGCCCGTCCACTCACGTCTTCATCTTCTCCAGCAGGGCCTTCACCTCCTGGCTGCGCCCGCGCGGCAGGATCAGGATATCGTCGCCGCTCGCCACCACGATCAGATCCCGGACGCCCAGCATCGCGACGCGCGCACGATCGCTGCTCACGAGACAGCCGGCGCTCTCCAGCGCGATCACGTCGCCCTGAAAGACGTTGCCGTCATCGTCGCGCATGCTGATCGCATGGAGCGCATCCCAGCTTCCCACGTCGTTCCAGCCCATCGTGACGGGCACCACCGCGACACGCGAGGCGCGCTCCATCACGGCGTAATCGATCGATTCGGCCCGCGCGGCGGCGAAGGAGTCCGCGTCGGGCATCACTCGCCCGCCCTCGCGCCTCGCCCGCATCACCGCCCGCTCCGCCGCCTCCAGCATCTCCGGCTCATAAGCTCGGAGCGCGTCCAGATAGGCGTCGGCGCGGAACAGGAAGATCCCGCCGTTCCATACATGTCCGCCTTCCGCCAGCATCGCCTTCGCCGTTTCGAGCAACGGCTTTTCCACGAAGCGGTCGACGCGATGGACGCCGGGGGCGACCTCCTCGCCCGCGCGGATATAGCCATAGCCCGTTTCGGGCGCGTTGGGCGTGATGCCGAAGGTGATGAGCCACCCTTCCTCCGCCAGCGGCACGGCCTGCTCGATCGCGGCATGAAAGGCGGGGACATCGGCGATGACATGGTCGGAAGGCATCACCAGCAGCAAGGCGCCCGGCTCTTCCGCCACCAGCGCCGCGAGCGCGATGGCCGGCGCGGTGTTGCGCCCCATCGGCTCCAGGATCAGGGCGCGCGGC
>JAYRJH010000222.1:0-5231 GCA_041906415.1 Sphingomonas sp.
AGCCAGCCGCGATAATCGGCCGGGATGTCCTCCGGCTTCGGCTGCGTCCCGGAATAGCCCGTCTTGAACGCCCCGCCGCGCGGGCCGGTGGCGGTGCCGTCGGCGAAGAGCAGCACGTCGTAGCGCGCGTTCAGGTTCCCCGCGTCCAGCTCCTGCGGATAGACGACGGTGAAGGGGAATTCATATTGCTCCAGCAGCCAGCGGGTCCAGCCGGCCGGGATGACGCCGCCGTAATTGTCGACCAGCCCGACGCGCACCGGCTTGAGCGCGATCGTCCTGCCTGCCGGCGCCTTCGCCATCCGCCATGCATCGATGCCCAGCGGCGCGGAATCCGCGACGATCTTCGCCGCCTCCGGGCCGGCGGGAATCCAGATCGCGCCGGGGGCGAGCGTCTTGCCGCCCACCTTCGTCGCGTCCGCCAGCCATTGCACCTTCACGCCCGCCTTGAGCAGCCGGTTGGTGAGGATGAAGCTGTTGTTCGCCTCATGCCCGACGATCCAGCCGGCATTGCCGCTGCCGAGCTGCCTGCCGTCCGGCGTGGAGAGCAGGTCCGCCGTCACGCGCTCGAACGGGCCGTCGAAGCCGTCGAGCACGCGATCATATTGCACGCCCATCTGCCAGGCGAGCGTGTAGCCGGTGATGTCGTAGGGCGCCTTGGGCGGGCCGCCGGGATATTCCGCGTCGTGCGGGTGATCCTGCGCCTCGAACATGTCGAGCACATGCGGGCGATAGGCCTGCGCCGTCTTCACCACATAGGAACCGGCCGGATAGCGCTTGCCGGCGACCGTGAAGGGCGCGGTGGCGCGCTCGATATCGACGCCGTTCTTGAGCAGGGCGTTGAGGAAGGCGATCGTCGTGGGAAGATCGCGCTGCTGGTCCGGCGTCAGGATATAGCCGCGCGGATCGCGCTTGGCCGGATCGTTGAGCACCGTCTTGTAGAGGCCGGCATCTACCGCCGGCGGCCCGCGGAAATATTCCTCCACCTCATGCGTCTTGCCGGCTGCGGCGGCCTTCACCGCGTCCACGTCCTTCGGCGTGATCGTCCAGCTATCCTTGTTGCCGCGCGCGATCGCCTGATTGCCCATCCGCCACATGTTCATCAGCAGCCGCTCGCGGTTGCGCGAGGCGTAATCCAGCACCGCGCGATCGAGCGACCATTGATATTCCAGGCTGTCCTTCAGGTGCCATTCGCGCGGGCCGATCGGCAGCGGCTCGTCGTTGCGGGCGAGCTGCGTGTCGGGGACGAGCGGAATCTTCTCCGGCGTCGGGCCGCCGATGATCTCGGTCAGAAGGCCGATCGAATTGTGGAAATAGGCGACCGACCGCTCCATCCCGTTGTGCCAGGTGGAATAAGGCGCCGCGCTGCGCATCCCCGATCCGGCCTTCTCCTCCGAAACCAGCCGGCTGTGCATCGCCGCGCCCAGTTCCTGAAGCTCGGTCATCACGATCGGGGAGTAATTATAGTTGAACGGATCGCGGAACGGCGGGACGAACACGACCATCCCCGCAGGCCCCGTCTGGTGCTGGTTGAAGATGATCTGCGGGAACCATTCGCGGAACAGCATCCGGTTGACGTTGGTCGTCTCCGGCATCTGCGACATGAAGCTGTCGCGGTTGTTATCGTGGCCGACATATTTCTGGTAGAGGCGCGGGAGCGACTTGAACTCGCGCTTCGCCGGATCGGCATTGCGCATATACCAGTCGGCGACCAGTTGCAGGCCGTCGGGATTGTCGTGGCCGAACAGGATGATCGTGTCATCCAGCAGGCGCTTCGTCTCCGCATCCTGCCCGGTGAGCATCCGGTAGAGCACATGGATCTGGCTTTGCGTCGTCACCGTCTCGGTGGCGTGCAGCCCGGCGTCGATCCACACCACGGCGCGGCCCTCCGCCGCGAGCGACTTGGCCTGCGCCTCGTCCACGCCCTCCGCCTTGGCGAGCTTGCGCACGATCTCGCGATAATGATCGAGCTTCGCGAGGTTGGCGGGCGAGGAGACGATCGCCACCCACATCGTGCGCCCTTCGGCGGACTTGCCGATGTCGATCAGCTTCATCCGGTCGGACTGCGCCGCCAGCGTCTTCAGGTATTTTTCATAGGCGTCGTAATTGGCGAGATAATAATCGCTGCCCGGCTCGGTCGGAAAAGCCTCGGCCGGGGAGGGGAGGGCGCCCGCCCTGGGCGTGATCGGATCGGCCAGCGCGACGGTCGCCTGCGGCATGGCCAGCGCGAACAGCGCCGCGCCGATCAGATAATTGGTCTTCATCCTCTTATGCTCCCCCCCTGATGGTCGTGTCAGTTCCTGTCGCCGGTGCGATATAACGTATTGAACAGCAGCTTATAGGCACCATGCGACTGGCCGCGCCACTGCGGACGGAAGCCATAGAGAAAAATTCTGCCCTTTCCATAATCGATTGCGAGCGCGGCGGCCTTGCCCTGGATCGCCTCGGGGTGGAGCAGCACGCCGCTGCGCAGCGGATTGGCGTCCGCCGGCCAGCTCGCCAGCACCTCGCCCCTGAAGCCCGCGCGGGTGGAGAAGGCGGGGCCGCGTTCGAACATCACGATCGGATCGGCGGGCATCCCGGCGCTCACCGCCGTCTCCGGCGCAAGCGCCACCTGGAGCAGCGCGCCGGAGCAGAAGAACTGGTCGCTCTTCAGATCCTTCAGCACGTTGGTCACGGGCAGGTCGAACAGGTCGATCACCGCATCCGACGCGCTGTTGAGCGCGACGAGCGTGCCGCCCGCCTCCACGAACGCCTTCAGCTTCTCCGCGCCTTCCTGTCCGATGCCGCCGGCATAGGGCGGCGGCGTCTCGTCCGGCCCCATGCCGTTGAGGAGCGCGCCGGTCGCGCCCGCGTCGCGGCGGCGCGTGGGCAGGTCGGGCAATATGATCGTGTCGTAACGGCCGGCCAGCCCCGCCTTCACATCGGCATTGCGGACGCTTGCGGGGGCGAAGCCATATTGTTCCAGCAGCCAGCGCGTCCATCCCTCGTCGATGTTCGAGCCCCATGGGCGGTAGATCGCGACGCGGCCCTTGCGCACCGGTTGCCCCTCGTCCGCCTCGCCGGCGGTGACGGAGAGCGCATATTCCGCCGCGATCCTCGCCATCGCGGTGCGCGAGATGCCGGAGACGGCGATCCTGTCGCCATTCCATCGCGCCTTCGCCCCGGCGGCCAGCGCGGCGTTGAGCGCGCGATAGGCGTTGTTGACGCGGCGATCGATCAGATAGGCCGCGCCCGATCCGCTCACCTCGCCGGCGGGTGGCGCGGCGGCGGCGATCCTGGTCAGGCCGGCGCGGTCGATCGGCGCGGCGACGCGGTCGACCCGCACGCCCATCTGCATCGGCAGGGTCCAGCCCGTCACGTCATAGGGCAGGTCGACCGGCTTGCCGGTGCCGTCCAGCACGGCGTCCGGATATTTCTGCACATCGAACAATTCCCGCGCCAGCCCGGCGAAGGGCTGGTCCATCGGCACGACCCAGCTTCCCGCGGGATAGGTCCGCCCGTCGAGGGTCACCGGGGCGGCGCCTTGCAGCACGTCGAGGCCATGGGCGATCATCAGCTGCGCGAGGCCGGCGGCTTCCGGCATGTCGGTCTGGCCGGCGGGGATGACATAGGCGGCCGGGCCGTCGGTGGCCGCCGCCGCGATCATGTCGCGGCCCGCCTGATAGCGGTTGTAGAGCAACGTCTCGCGATATTTCTGCGCGGTCTCCAGCACCGACATGGATGCGGTGAGCATGTAATCCACGCTGTCCCGCAGGTGCCATTCGCCGCCGCGCCACGGGTGCGGATACATGATCTGCGCCTTCAGGTCGCGCATCGCTGGCGGGAAATCCTCGACGCGATAGGTCTTGGGCGTGGCGCTGTCGTGCGCGGTTTCGGTGAAGAAGGAGATCGTGTTGCGGAAGACGTGGATGTAATCGAGGAAGCCGGCATACCAATTGTCGAACCGCGCCTGCGCGATCGCGCCCGGCTTCCCCTCCTTCTCCATCCGCGCCATGATGTTGGTGCCGATCGCGTTGGTCCATATCCGCATGAAGGGGCTGATGTTCGACGAAACCGGGTCCGCGAACGGCGGCACCCAGATGCGCGCGGGGAAGGGCGCGGTCTGGTGCTGGGAATACCAGATGACGGGGGAATAGGTCTGCTCGGCGGCGTTCACCACCCGGCTTTCCTTCATGTTCAGCATATAGCCGTCGCGATTGTTGTCGTGGCCGACATAGTCCTGATACAGCCACGGCGTGCGGCTGGTTTCCCAGGGCGTGCCGCGCTGCTTGCGATACCAGTCCACCACCATGTCCTGGCCGTCCGGGTTCAGCGTCGGCCAGAGGACGAGGATCACGTCCTTCAGGATCGCGTCCACCTCGGGATCGTCCTTCGCGGAGAGCAGCTTGTAGGCGAGCGCGAGCGGAAGCTGGTGGTTGGCGACTTCGCTGGCGTGCATCCCGCCGTCGATATGGACGATGATCTTCGCGCCCTTCGCCAGCGCGCGCGCCTGCGCATCGGACAATCCGCGCGGATCGGCGAGGCGTTTCGAGATCGCCTTCTGCCGATCGAAATCGGCGAGGTTCTCCGGCGAGGAGATGACCGCATAGGAGATCGTGCGCCCCTCGCTCGTCTTCCCGGCGTCGAACATCCTGATCCGGTCGGACGCCTTGGCGAGCGCCGCGAAATAGCGCAGCGATTCCTCATAGTCGGCGAGATAATAATCCTCGCCCACATCGTGCCCCAGCACCGCTTTCGGCGCCGGCACGGGATCGGCCAGCGCGGGCGCGGACAGCGCCAGGGCGGAAACGGCGAGCAGGATGCGCGCGAAGGATGCTTTCACATGATTCTCCTCAATTGCTCCGGGCCGGGCCGAAGCGGGCGATCAGGTCATAAGCGGAAGCGACGAAATGCTGGCGGACGAGGGTGATCCCTTCCGTGCCCCGCCATGTCCGCCGTTCGATGAACAGGCAGGGCGCGCCGGGAGGCTGGCGGAGGCGCGCGGCGACCTCCCGGCTCGCGCCGGTCGCGGCGATGCGCGTCTCGGCCTCCGTCCACGGCACATGCGCGAGCAGCCATGCGCCCGGCGATGCGGTGTCGAAGGACTGGTCCGCGATCTCCGGCACGGCGGACAGGCTGATGAGCCGCGTCTCGCAGGCGAGCGGCGCGTCGTCGGCGAAATGCACCCCGTCGAGGCGGAGCAACGCGCCCGCGCCCGCGAGCTGCGTCTCCTCCGGATGCGCCGCATCGGG
>JAYRJH010000223.1:0-5202 GCA_041906415.1 Sphingomonas sp.
GTCGCCGCCGGCGAATTGCGCCCGGATGCGGAGCAGGCCGGCGCCGCCAGGCGGCTGGATGGGCTCGCCACCGAGCTGGAGCATCCGCGCAAGACCGGCCTGTTCCGCCGCCGCGCCGTGCCGCCGAAGGGGCTTTACCTGTGGGGCGACGTCGGGCGCGGCAAGTCGATGCTGATGGACCTGTTCTTCGCCAATGTGGCCGTGGAACGGAAGCGCCGCGTGCATTTCGCGGAATTCATGCTGGAGGTGCACGGCCGCATCGCGATCGAACGGCGCAAGGAGCAGGGCGATCCGATCGTCCCGGTCGCCAATGCGCTGGCGGAGGAGGCGCAACTGCTCGCCTTCGACGAGATGATGGTGACGAACTCGCCCGACGCGATGATCCTTTCCCGCCTGTTCACCGCGCTGATCGAATCGGGCGTTACGGTGGTCACCACTTCCAACCGCGCGCCGGCCGATCTCTACAAGAACGGCCTGAACCGCGAGCATTTCCTGCCTTTCATCGCGCTGATCGAGCAAAGGCTGGACGTGCTGGCGCTGAACGGCCCGGTCGATTATCGCCGCGACCGGCTGGGGCAGCAGGACACCTGGCTCGTCCCCAACGGGCCGAAGGCGACCGCCGAGCTTTCCGCCGCCTTCTTCCGCCTCACCGATTATCCGCCGGAGGATCGCGATCACGTCCCGAGCGAGGATCTGGTGGTGCAGGGCCGCCCGCTACACGTGCCCAAGGCGCTGAAGGGCGTGGCCGTGTTCAGCTTCAAGCGGCTGTGCGCGGAGGCGCGGGGCAGCGCCGATTACCTCGCCATCGCAAGGCGTTACCACACTATAATTCTTGTCGGCATCCCCGTGCTTGGGCCGGAGAACCGCAACGAGGCCGCGCGCTTCGTCAATCTGATCGACGCGCTTTACGAGCATAAGGTGAAGTTGCTCGCGGCGGCCGACGCGGAGCCGGACCAGCTCTATCCCAGGGGCGACGGTCGCTTCGAATTCCAGCGCACGGTAAGCCGGCTGGAGGAAATGCGCTCCGAGGAATATCTCGCCGCCGGCCACGGCGCCTGAGCCTGCCCGACGCATCCGCCCGGTGGATGGAGCGGTTTCATTCAGGCGGCAGTCAGCAAGGACATCAGCGGTCTAGTTCGTTATTGATATTGCAAAACACTTGCAATAAATTCCCTTCCCTTCGCGTTTTAGCGGGTTGCCCCCTGCGGCGGATAGGCGTAGGCGACCTTTCCATTCACGCCGCAACCACTGACGGAAAGGGAATGGCATGGCCCGCAAGAAGATCGCGCTGATCGGCGCCGGAAATATCGGCGGCACGCTCGCGCATTTGGCGGCCCTCAAGGGCCTTGGCGATATCGTCCTGTTCGACGTGGTGGAGGGCGTGCCGCAGGGCAAGGCGCTCGACCTGTCGCAGTGCGGCCCGGTCGAGGGCTTCGACGCGAAGATCACCGGCACCAACGACTATAAGGATATCGCGGGCGCGGACGTCATCATCGTCACCGCCGGCGTCGCCCGCAAGCCGGGCATGAGCCGCGACGACCTGCTCGGCATCAACCTGAAGGTGATGAAGGCCGTCGGCGAAGGCATCCGCGACAATGCGCCCAACGCCTTCGTGATCTGCATCACCAACCCGCTCGACGCGATGGTGTGGGCACTGCGCGAATTCTCCGGCCTGCCGCACAACAAGGTGGTCGGCATGGCGGGCGTGCTCGATTCGGCGCGCTTCAGCCACTTCCTCGCGGAGGAGTTCGGTGTCTCGGTGAAGGACGTGAACACCTTCGTGCTCGGCGGCCACGGCGACACGATGGTGCCGGTGCTCGAATATTCCACCGTCAGCGGCATCCCGGTGAGCGACCTGATCGCGATGGGCTTCTCCACCAGGGAGAAGGTGGACGAGATCATCAAGCGCACGCGCGGCGGCGGCGGCGAGATCGTCGCGCTGCTCAAGACCGGCTCGGCCTATTACGCGCCCGCCACCAGCGGCATCGCGATGGCGGAAGCCTATCTCCAGGACCAGAAGCGCATCCTGCCCTGCGCCGCCTATCTGTCGGGCGAATATGGCGTGAACGATCTCTACGTCGGCGTGCCGGTGGTGATCGGCGCGGGCGGCGTGGAGAAGGTGGTCGAGGTGAAGCTCGGCGACGAGGCGAAGGCGAACCTTCAGGTTTCGGTCGATGCGGTCAAGGAACTGCTGGTCGCCTGCAAGGGCATCGACGGGACGCTGAAGTAAGGACATCATCCGCCCGGCCAGCGCCGGGATGGTTTCAGGGGTTTGATTGGAGAGCCAATGAGCATTCTCGTCGACAAGAACACCAAGGTCATCACCCAGGGGATGACCGGCAAGACCGGCACGTTCCACACGAAGGCGGCGCTGGATTACGGCACGCAGATGGTCGGCGGCGTCACGCCGGGCAAGGGCGGCACGATCCATGAGGAACTGGGCCTGCCGAACTTCGACACCGTGGCCGAGGCCGTCGCCAAGACGGGCGCGAGCGCCAGCGTGATCTACGTGCCGCCCCCCTTCGCGGCGGATTCGATCCTCGAGGCGATCGATGCGGAAGTGCCGCTGATCGTCTGCATCACCGAGGGCATTCCGGTGCTCGACATGGTGAAGGTGAAGCGCGCGCTTTCCGGCAGCAAGTCGCGCCTGATCGGCCCGAACTGCCCCGGCGTGCTGACGCCGGGCGAGTGCAAGATCGGCATCATGCCGGGCAACATCTTCAAGAAGGGCTCGGTCGGCGTCGTCTCGCGTTCCGGCACGCTCACTTATGAGGCGGTGTTCCAGACCTCGAACGCGGGCCTCGGCCAGACGACGGCGGTGGGCATCGGCGGCGATCCGGTGAACGGCACCAACTTCATCGATGTGCTCGAGCTGTTCCTCGCCGACGACGCGACCGAATCGATCATCATGATCGGCGAGATCGGCGGCTCGGCCGAGGAGGAAGCCGCGCAGTTCCTGAAGGACGAGGCGAAGCGCGGCCGCAAGAAGCCGATGGCCGGCTTCATCGCGGGCCGCACGGCGCCTCCGGGCCGCCGCATGGGCCACGCCGGCGCGATCGTCTCCGGCGGCCAGGGCGGCGCGGAAGACAAGATCGCGGCGATGGAAGCGGCGGGCATCCGCGTCGCGGCTTCGCCCAGCGAGCTTGGCTCGACTCTGCTCGAAGTGCTGAAGGGTTGATAAATCCGCCCCGGAAGCGAACCTTCCGGGGCGCAAGCGGCATCTCCTCCCCGGGAATGCCCCAAGGTGGTGCGTCATGGGCTACGAAGGTCAGGATTTCTCGGATATCGCGGGCGGCGTCTCGCCGGCGTTCATCGACGCGCTCTACGCGCGCTACAAGACCTCGCCGGATAGCGTGGAGCCGGGCTGGCGCGCGTTCTTCGAGGGGCTGGAAGGCGCCGTCTCCCGCCCGTCGTGGGAGAGCGACCGCTGGCCGCTGACCGCCACCGACGACCTGACCGCCGCGCTCGATCCGACGCAGATGGAGCCGGCGCCCAAGCCCGCGAAGGGCAAGCCCGCCGCCGCTCCGGCCGCCGCCCCCGCGCCCGATCAGGATGCGGTGGTGAAGGCGGCGGCGGACGCCATCCGCGTGCAGATGCTGATCCGCACCTATCGCGTGCGCGGGCACCTGGCCGCCAATCTCGATCCGCTCGGCCTTTCCGGCCTGCGCGAGCTGCCGGAGGACCTGAAGACCGAATATCACGGCTTCACCGACGCGGATATCGACCGCCCCGTTTATCTCGGCGGCACGCTGGGCCTGCAATGGGCGACCGTGCGCGAGATCGTGGGCATCCTGCGCGCCAATTACTGCGGCAATGTCGGCCTTGAATATATGCACATCGCCGACGTGGAGGAGCGCCGCTTCCTCCAGGAGCGCATGGAGGGCAAGGACAAGGCGGTCGAATTCACGCCGGAAGGCAAGAAGGCGATCCTGACCAAGGTGATCGAGGCCGAGCAGTGGGAGAAATTCCTCGGCCGGAAATATGTCGGCACCAAGCGCTTCGGCCTCGACGGCGGCGAAAGCATGATCCCGGCGCTGGAAAGCGTCATCAAATATGGCGGCCAGATGGGCGTCAACGAGATCGTGTTCGGCATGGCCCATCGCGGCCGCCTGAACGTGCTGGCGAACGTGATGGCGAAGCCGCTGCGCGTGATCTTCCACGAATTCGCCGGCGGATCGGCCAACCCGGACGATATCGGCGGCTCGGGCGACGTGAAATACCATCTCGGCACCTCCACCGATCGCGATTTCGACGGGCACAAGGTGCATATGTCGCTGGTCGCCAACCCCTCCCACCTCGAGGCGGCCGACCCGGTGGTGCTGGGCAAGACCCGCGCGATCCAGACAATCGCGCACGACCTGAAGGAGCATTCGCATTCGCTGCCCGTGCTGATCCACGGCGACGCGGCGTTCGCGGGACAGGGCATCGTGTGGGAATGCCTCGGCTTCTCCGGCATCCGGGGCTACAACACCGGCGGCTGCGTCCACTTCGTCATCAACAACCAGATCGGCTTCACCACCAGCCCGCAATTCGCGCGCTCGTCCCCCTATCCGTCGGACGTGGCGAAGGGCGTGCAGGCGCCGATCTTCCATGTGAACGGCGACGATCCCGAAGCCGTCACCTTCGCGTGCAAGATGGCGATCGAATATCGCCAGACATTCCACCGCGACGTGGTGATCGACATGTGGTGCTATCGCCGCTTCGGCCACAACGAGGGCGACGAGCCGGGCTTCACCCAGCCGCTGATGTACAAGGCGATCCGCAGCCATCCGCCGGTGAGCGACATCTACGGCAAGCGACTGGTCGCCGAGGGTGTGGTCGATCAGGCGTGGGTCGATGAGATCGGCAAGCAGTTCACCACGTTGCTCGAAGGCGAGTTCGAGGCAGGCGCGAGCTACAAGCCGAACAAGGCGGACTGGTTCGCGGGCCGCTGGTCCGGCCTGTCGGTCCCGGCCGACCCGGAAACCGCACGCCGCGTGGCGGACACCGCGATCGAGCCGAAACTGTTCGATTCGATCGGCCGCCTGCTGACCACCGTCCCGGATTCGATCTCGATCCACAAGACGCTGGCCCGCGTGCTGGACGCGAAGCGCGAGATGTTCCGCACCGGCGAGAATTTCGACTGGGCGACCGGCGAGGCGCTCGCCTACGGCTCGCTCCTGTCGGAAGGCTATGGCGTCCGCCTCTCGGGGCAGGATTCCG
>JAYRJH010000224.1:0-5179 GCA_041906415.1 Sphingomonas sp.
CAGCGGCAGGTAGAGGCCGAGCGCGACGATCGCCGCGACCAGCCCCCGGCCGAAACGCGGGCGGGAGAGCGGAATCGGCGCGCCGAGCAGCCCCACGGGCCGCCTGCGCCACCACATCACCGCGCCGCTGATCGCGAGCAGGATCAGGAACAGCGCGGTCAGCGTGCCGAGGATCTGGTTGGCGAGGCCGAACAACGCGCCCTCATGCGCGGCGACGCCATAGCCCACCGTCCGGTCGATCCAGTGGCGTTGCGCGAAATCGGTGCGGTCGAGGAGCCGCCCGGTCGCGCCGTCCACCTTCAGGTCGCTGCGCAAGGGCCGGTCGGCGGCGTCGGACGCGATCGTCCATGGCGCACCCCTGTTTCCCGGCGGGGAGATCAGCACCGGCGGCGCGACCGCCAACGGACGGACGGCGGCGATCACCCGCGCCAGCTCGCCGGGCGTGGCCGGGGGAGGGGGCATCGCCATGCCGCCGTGCCCTTCATGGCCGGGGGGCTTGCCGCCGATCGTCCAGTCCACCGCGCCGCGCGAGGTGCCGGTCAGCACCCGCGCCTCGTTCAGGTAGCTACCCCAGCCCTTCGCCCACGGCAGGCCGGTGAGGATCAGGAACAGGGCGAAGAACGACACCCATATCCCCGCCGTCGCATGGACATCGCGCCAGAACAGGCGCCGTCCGCCGCGCAACCGGGGATAAAACACCCCCGCCAGCCCCCTGCGCCCGCGCGGCCACCATAGATAGAGACCCGTCAGGATCATCACGATCGCCCAGCAGGCGGCGATCTCGACCAGATACGATCCCGCCGCGCCCGCCAGCAACTCGCCGTGGAGGTGGAAGATCAGGCGCATCGGCCGATCCTCCTCCGTCGCGACCTTCAGCACCTTCAGGCTGCGCGGGTCGACATAGACGCGCTGTTCGATCCCATGACGGGCGACGAGGATGCGCACCGCCCGGCCGGGCGCTTCCGGCAGCACATATTTGCGCAGGCTCGCCCCCGGCGCCGCCCGGAGCGCGGCGGCGACCTGCGCGTCGGGCGAAGCGACCGGGCCGTCCGTGGCGAGATGGTCGTAGGGCCGGTCCAGCCACGCCTCGATCTGCGGCCGCCAGAGGTAGATCGCGCCGGTCAGCGCCAGCCAGATCACGAAGGGGATGCAGAACAGGCCGGCATAGAAATGCCAGCGCCAGACCGCATTATACCAGCGGGTTCCGGGGGCGTGGACGCTCACAGCTTCACCCCCGTCTCCAGCATGAAGGTGCGCTGCGGATAGGGGTGATAAACCCATGCGCGATCGTTGGTGAGGTTGTTCACGCCCGCCGACAGGCGGAAACGATCATTGATGTCGAAATTGACCTTGAGATCGAGCGCGAACAGCTCCGAAGTGTAGCCGTAATCGTTGCCGCGCCAGAGGCCGTCGAGATCGGTGTTCGGGCGGCTGGCGTAGCGCACGCCGATCACCGCCTGCACTTTCGGCGCCACGCGGTAGCGCAGGTTGCCGTTGAGCCGCCAGCGCGGGATGCGCGGGAATTGCACGCCCTCGGATGCGGGATCGGCGGGGTTGCGCAGCGTGATCGCGTCGATCCAGGCGGCATTGGCGTCGATGTCGAGGCCCCGGATCGGCCAGTCGCGCGCCTCGGCGATCAGTTCGAAGCCATATTGGCGGGTGACGGCGATGTTCTTGTAGGTGGAGGTGGAGACGCCGTTCCGGTTGAAGCCGATGAACTGGAAGATCGTGTCGTCCACCCGCTGGTAGAAGGCGCTGCCGGTGAGCGTCACATGGCCGAGGCGGCGGCGGAGCAGCAGGTTCGCGTCCTTGCTGCGCTCCGGCCTCAGGTTCGGATCGAAGCTGTTCGGGTTGAAGCTGCCATCGCCGTTGAGCGAGCCCTGGAACAATTCCCCCACGGTCGGGAAGCGCGTCGCCATGGCGAGGCTCAGCTCCGCGACCCAGCCCTCACCGAAGACGTGGCGCAGCGCCGCCTTCGGGCTCCACGCGGCCGGCGTAGCGGCCGGTGTTCCCCGCCGCCGTCACGCCGCCGTCATAGGCGCGCCAGCGATCGTAGCGCAGGCCGAGCGTCAGCCGGGTCGCCTCGTCCAGCGCGATCGCATCCTCCGCGAACGCGCCGACCGCATCGGTGCGGCCGAAGGTGCGGGTGGCGAGGCGCGGGTTGCCGCCCTCGCGCCAGTTGGTCGTGGCGAAGACGCTCTGGTCCGTCTCGTAGAGGCTGGCGTCCGCCCCCAGGGCGATGGCGTGCGGGCCGATATCGCGGGTGGCGAGCAGATCGCCGCTATACCACCCCGTCGGCCCCTGATGCGTCCACTGGCCCGCGCCGTCGGCGAGGCCGGCCGCATAGCCGTTCGACTGGTAATTGTCCTGCCGGGCGAAGCGCAGGGTGGAGAGGTTCAGCCGCACGTCGAACCCGGCAAGCGGGGCCTCGATCTTGCCGCCGAGCAGATATTGGTCCTTGCGGAACAATCCCTGCCGGAAGCTGCTTGCCGTGTTCAGCGTGTAGCCGTGGCCGCCGAAGCTGACGATGCCGGTGCTGTCTCCGTAGAAGGGCCTGCCCGCCGCGTCGGTGACATAGGTCTTCGGATCGAGCGTCCGTTCCTCGTTCCACCAATAGGCCACCAGCAATTCACCATGGACCGCGCCCGAATCGTAGCGGATTTCCGCGCGCGCCTGATCCTGCCGGCTTTGGATCGCGGAATAATCGCCGACCACTGGCGTCACCACATTGGTGCCGGTGGCGGGCATCAGCCTGGGATCGAGGATCGCGCCCCTGATCGGCGTGCCGACCGAGGGATTGTTGTAGATGGAAGCCGAATAGCCGAGCTGCTGGAATTGCATCGGCTGGCCCCGATTGATGAGCCGCCGCGCCGAGACGCGCACGCCCCACGGGCTGTCCTTCGGCTTCAGCGCGAATCCGCCTTCGGCCGACCAGCCCCGGAGGTCGTCTTGCGTGCCGAACTGGTCATAGGACTGGTGGAAGGTCTGGAGGTTGACGAAGGCCTCCGTCTTCTCCGGCGGGCGCGTGGTGATGTTGACGATGCCGCCCATCGAATTGCCCGCGTAGCGCGCCGAATAGGGGCCGTAGACGATATCGAACTGCCGCACCTCGTTCGGGCTCACGATCCCCCAGGCTGGCGGGAAGCTGAACGAATTGCCGAGGAAATTGGAGATGACGAACCCGTCCACCATCACGAGGCTGCGCGCGGATTGCGTGCTGTGCGTGCCGCGAAAGCCGGGGACGGCGTTGTTGTCGCCGATATAGCGGGTGCGCACGAAGAAGTCGGGCGCGTATTTGATGAGATCCTCGACATTGGCGGCGTTGACCCCGGCGAACTGCTCGTCGCCGAGGCTGACCGAAAGGCCGCGCGGCTCGATCGAGATGGGTTTCGCCGTCTGGCCGACCACGAGGATGTCGTTGGCGGGCGGCGCGTCTTCGGCATGGGCCACGGCGGCCAGCCATGGCGTGAACGGCGCGCAGACAAGCGCGCGGGAAAGGCGTGACATGGAAATCCCCTGATTTTTCCGGGCATGGAAATGCCGCGCGGAACGGAAGCTCCGGCGCGGCGCTCGCGGATCAGAGGAGGGAGGGCGGTCCGGTTGCGGGAGGCGGGGGCGCGGCGAGGCCACGCCCGATGCCGACCGTCGGGGCGAGGCGCGAAAGCCGGCGCTCAACGATCCGCGCGGGCAAGGCGAGCGCGGGCGGTAGCGGCGCATCGAGCGCCAGCGCCATGCCGGAGAAGGCGCAGGGGTGGTCGTTCGGCCCGTGATCCTGACCGCCTCGATCGTGATGCGCGCCCTTCAGGGCCTCCGCCATCACCGCGGGCATGTCGATCGTCATGGGGCCGCTGCCGGAGCAGATCGAGATCTGCCAGCCCTGATCGGTCTGGACCGGCATCCACCCCTGCGGCACCAGCACGCGCCCGATCAGCGCGCAGGCGATCAACGCCAGCGCGATCAGTTGCGGGATAGCCCGTCGGTTACGGAAGGCGCCGATCATGGGCGAGGCGATGGGCCAAAATCGCGCGGCTTACAAGACGGCGCGGGCAGGCGGGATCGCTGTTCGGGAAACGTCGTCCATAAGATGCTTCGCCAAAGAAAAGCCAAAGAAAAAGGCCGGGGGCTTGCGCCTCCGGCCTGATTCCTGTCGGTCGGGAAGGGCGACGGCGAAGCCGCCGCCCTGACGGATCAGAAGTCCATCCCGCCCATGCCGCCGCCCGGCATCGCCGGCATCGCGGGCTTGTCTTCCGGCAGCTCGGCGATGGTCGCCTCGGTGGTGATGAGGAGACCGGCCACCGACGCCGCGTTCTGGAGCGCGGTGCGGACCACCTTGGTCGGGTCGATCACGCCGGCCTGCACCAGGTTCTCATAGGTATCGGTCGCCGCGTTGAAGCCGAACGACGTGTCCGACTGGTCGAGCAGCTTGCCCGAGACCACCGCGCCGTCCTGGCCGGCATTGGCCGCGATCTGGCGAACAAGCGAGGTCAGCGCCTTGCGGACGATGTCGACGCCACGGGTCTGGTCGTCGTTCTCGCCCTTCACGCCATCCAGCGCCTTGGTGGCGTAGAGCAGCGCCGTGCCGCCGCCGGGGACGATGCCCTCTTCCACGGCCGCGCGGGTCGCGTGCAGCGCGTCGTCGACGCGATCCTTGCGCTCCTTCACCTCGACCTCGGTCGCGCCGCCGACCTTGATGACGGCCACGCCGCCGGCCAGCTTCGCCAGACGCTCCTGGAGCTTCTCGCGGTCGTAGTCGCTGGTGGTGACTTCGATCTGCTGGCGGATCGCCTCGACGCGGCCCTTGATCGCGGACTCGTCACCGGCGCCGTCGACGATGGTGGTGTTGTCCTTGTCGATGGTGACGCGCTTGGCGGTGCCGAGCATGGAGAGCGTGACGTTCTCCAGCTTGATGCCGAGATCCTCGCTGACGACCTCGCCCTTGGTGAGGATCGCGATATCCTCCAGCATCGCCTTGCGGCGATCGCCGAAGCCCGGCGCCTTGACGGCCGCGACCTTCAGGCCGCCGCGCAGCTTGTTCACGACCAGCGTGGCCAGCGCCTCGCCCTCGATATCCTCCGCGATGATGAGCAGCGGACGCCCGGTCTGCACCACCGCCTCGAGGACGGGGAGCATCGACTGGAGGTTCGACAGCTTCTTCTCGTGGATCAGGATATACGGGTCG
>JAYRJH010000225.1:0-5157 GCA_041906415.1 Sphingomonas sp.
GGGGCAACGCCCGCGCGCGGATTCCGAGCGCCTCCAGCCGGGCGACCGTCTGCCCGTCGCCCGGCGGGGGACGCAGGACGATGGCGGCGCGCGTCACCCGCCTAACAGCCTTTTCACCGCATCGGGCGCGCGGGCGAGCAGGTCGCGCGCCAGCGTCGCGGCGATCGCCTCGTCCGCGCCTTCCGCATCGCCCTCGACCGATTCCGCGCCGTCTTCCGACAGGAGCTGCGCGCGCAGGCTGATCCGTCCGCCCTCCACCAGCGCGAGCGCGCCGACCGGCGAATGGCACCCCGCCCGAAGCGTGGCGAGCAATGCCCGTTCGGCGCGCACCGCAAGGCTGGTCGCCGCATCGTCGATCGCCGCGACGATATCGGCGGCGGACGATCCGGCCAGCGCCTCCACCGCCACCGCGCCTTGCGACGGCGCGGGCAGCATCTCGCCCGTCGGGATCGCATGGCCCAGGTCGTGCCGCCCCAGCCGGTCCAGCCCCGCCGCCGCGAGCAGGGTGGCGTCCGCCTCCCCCGCGGCGAGCTTGCCCAGCCGCGTCGCGACATTGCCGCGGAACAGCACGATCCGCAGGTCGGGGCGCAGCCGCAGCAATTGCGCGCGGCGGCGCGGCGAGCTGGTGCCGACCACCGCGCCCTGCTTCAGCGCCGCGATCGATTCCGCGCCGACCAGCCGCTCCCGCACATCGGCGCGCGGCAGCATCGCGGCGATGGCGATCTCCGCCGGGCGGATCGTCTCCACATCCTTGCCCGAATGGACGCAGGCGTCCACCTCGCCCGCGAGCAGGGCGCGATCCAGCTCCTTGGTCCACAGCCCCTTGCCGCCGATCTCCGCCAGCGCGCGATCCTGCACCTTGTCGCCCGTGGTGCGCATCGGCACCAGCTCCACCGCCAGCCCCGGATGCGCGGCGACCAGCGCATCGCGCGCCATTTCCGCCTGAACGATCGCAAGGGGGGACGCACGGGTGCCGAGACGGAAGATCATCCGTCACCGATGGCGGCTCCAGCGCCCTTCGACAAGAGCGGACGGAGCGGATAGAGCATCCGTCATGCTGATCCTTGGCCTTGAATCCTCCTGCGACGAAACGGCGGCAGCGCTGGTGACCGGAGACCGGCGGGTCCTGGCGCACCGGCTGGCGGGGCAGGAGGCGGCGCATCGTCCTTATGGCGGCGTCGTCCCCGAAATCGCCGCGCGCGCGCATGTCGAGGCGCTGGAGCCGCTGATCGAGGCGGCGCTGGCGGATGCGGGCGTCACGCTCGACCGGGTGGACGCGATCGCCGCCACCGCCGGGCCGGGGCTGATCGGGGGCGTGATGGTCGGCCTCGTCACCGGCAAGGCGCTGGCCCATGCGGTCGGCAAGCCGCTGGTCGCGGTGAACCATCTGGAGGGGCACGCGCTCAGCCCGCGCCTCGGCGATCCCGATCTGGAATTCCCCTATCTGCTGCTATTGGTGTCGGGCGGCCATTGCCAGTTGCTGCTGGTGGAGGGCGTGGGCCGCTACCGCAGGCTGGCGACGACGATCGACGATGCGGCGGGCGAGGCGTTCGACAAGACCGCGAAGCTGCTCGGCCTCGGCTTTCCCGGCGGCCCGGCGGTGGAACGCGCCGCCACGCTCGGCGACCCACGCGCCGTGCCGCTGCCGCGCCCGCTGCTGGGATCGGGCGAGCCGCATTTCTCCTTCGCGGGCCTGAAGAGCGCGGTGGCGCGCGCGGTGGGGCATCATGCGCCGGAGGATATCGCGGCCTCCTTCCAGCGGGCGGTGGTCGATTGCCTGATCGACCGCACCCGCCGCGCGCTCGATCGCGCCGACGGGGCGAACGCCTTGGTCGTGGCGGGCGGCGTCGCCGCGAACGGCGCGGTGCGCGGGGCGCTCGAGGGGCTGGCGGCGGAGAACGGCCTGCGTTTCGTCGCGCCACCCTTGTGGCTCTGCACGGACAATGCCGCGATGATCGCATGGGCGGGGGCCGAACGGTTCGCCGCCGGCCTCACCGATCCGCTCGACACGCCGGCGCGCGCGCGCTGGCCGCTCGATCCGGGGGCGGAGGCGGTGCGCGGCGCGGGGGTTAAGGCATGAGGATCGGGGTGATCGGCGGCGGCGCATGGGGCACCGCGCTGGCGCAGGTGGCGGCGCGCGGCGGCGAGGTGCTGCTATGGGCGCGCGAGCCGGAGGTGGTGGCGGCGGTGAACGCCGATCATGCCAACCCCCTGTTCCTGCCCGGCGTCCCCCTTTCCCCGGCAATCCGGGCGACCGATGCGCTGGGCGATCTGGCGGGGCTGGACGCTTTGCTGGTCGTCGCGCCCGCGCAGCATGTCGGGCGGGTGCTCGCAGAAACGCCGGTGGGCGCCACGCCGCTCGTGATGTGCGCCAAGGGAATCGAGGCGGGGTCGCGGCGGCTGGTCGGCGAGGTGGCGCATGCCGCCCACCCGCGAGCGCCGATCGCCGTGCTCTCCGGCCCCACCTTCGCGCACGAGGTCGCCGCCGGGCTGCCCACCGCCGTGACGCTCGCCTGCGAGGATGCGGCGTTGCAGGCGCGGCTGGCGGCACGGCTCGCGGGGCCGACGTTCCGCCCCTATGCCTCCAGCGACGTGACCGGCGCGGAGATCGGCGGCGCGGTGAAGAACGTCCTCGCCATCGCCTGCGGCGTGGTGGAGGGCGCCGGGCTGGGCCAGAACGCGCGCGCCGCGCTGATCGCGCGCGGCTTCGCGGAGATGACGCGCTTCGGCCTCGCGCGCGGCGCGCGGGCGGAGACGCTCGCCGGGCTTTCCGGGCTGGGCGACCTGGTGCTCACCTGCTCCTCCACCAGCTCGCGCAACTTCTCGCTGGGCGTCGGGCTGGGGCGCGGCGAGCGCGCGGCGGACCTGCTCGGCGACCGCCGCACCGTGGCGGAGGGCGCCTTCACCGCCCCCGTGCTGGCGGAGGCCGCGCGCGAGATGGGCGTGGACATGCCGATCGTGGAGGCCGTCTGCCTGCTCCTGGGCGGCGCGGACGTGCGCGAGGTGACGCGCGACCTGCTCGCCCGGCCGCTGCGGGAAGAAAGCTAGAACAGCCGTCCGCCGTCCGGCACTTTCTCCCCCGGACCGATCAGCACCACCTTGCCGTCCGCGTCGGGGAAGCCGAGCGTCAGCACCTCGCTCATCATCGGGCCGATCTGGCGCGGGGGGAAGTTGACCACCGCCGCCACCTGCCGCCCGACCAACTCCTCCAGCGCATAATGCTCCGTGATCTGCGCGGAGGATTTCTTCACCCCGATCGCGGGGCCGAAATCGATCGACAGCTTATAGGCAGGCTTGCGCGCCTCGGGGAAAGGCTCGACCGCGACGATCGTGCCGACACGGATATCGACCTTCAGGAAATCGTCGAAACCGATCGTCTCCGCGGCAGGGGCGGCGGAATCATGGTTCATGTGCATCAGAAATCCGGATTCTCGTAATAGGACGGCGGCTCGATCCCGCGCATCCGCTCGGACAGCAGCGGGCGGAAGCTGCGGCGGCTCTTGAACGCGCTATACCACGCCTTGGCATGGGTATGCCCGCTCCAGTCGATCCCGCCGAGATAGTCCGCCACCGAAATCTGCGCCGCCGCCGCCAGATCGGCGAGGCTGATCGTGGCGCCTCCCATCCATTTGCGGTGATCGAGCAGGAAATCGATATAATCGAGATGCCCGATCGCGGACTTCATCGCCTCGCGCAGCCGCGAGGCATCGGGCGAGGCGCGGTGGACGATGCGCTTCACCATCCGCTCGTGCAGCAAGGGGCCGGTGACGTCGCGAAAGAAATGCGTGTCGAACCATGTGGTGAGCCGGCGGATCTCGGCGCGGTTGGCGGCGGTGCCGTTTATCATCTGCGCCTTGTCGACCGTCTCCTCGAAATATTCGCAGATCGCCATCGAATCGATCAGCAGGATGTTGCGCGTCGGGTCCGCCATCACCGGGGTCTGCCCGGCGGGGTTCATGTCGACGAACTCGTCGCGGCGCGCCCACGGCTCCTCGGACACCAGCGCATAGCCGACGTCCTTCTCGTTGAGCAGCGCGCGCACCTTGCGCGTGAAGGGACACAAGGTGAATTGATATAGCTGCCACATGCCCACCCCCATAAGCCGGACGGCGGGCGCGCGGCAACGGCGGCGTGCATCGTCATGCCGACGAAAGCCGGCATGACGGCGCGCTCGCCGCCCCTGTTACTCCGCCGCCTCCAGCACCTCGCTGTCGTCCAGCGGATGCGCGAGCCGCGTCAGCATCTCCTTCGGCACCACCTGCCAGAAATGCGCCGAGACGCGCGGCCAATCCTCCAGGATGCCGCGCGACCATTTGCTGTCGGTCGCCTCGGCATGTTCGCGGATCAGATTCCGGAGCACGCTTTCCCAGTGGAGCGAGGCGAGCCGCTGCCAGGTGATGCTCTCCGGGTTGGCGCGCCGGGCGAAGGTGCCGTCGGGATCGTAGACGAAGGCCATGCCCCCGGTCATGCCCGCGCCGAAATTCGCGCCCACCTCGCCCAGCACCACGGCGGTGCCGCCGGTCATATATTCGCATCCGTTCGCGCCGCAGCCTTCCACCACCACGGTCGCGCCCGAATTGCGCACCGCGAAGCGCTCGCCCGCCTGCCCCGCCGCCAGCAGCCTGCCGGAGGTGGCGCCGTAGAGCACGGTGTTGCCGACGATCGTATTGTCCTGGCTGGCGAGCGGCGAGGACACCGCCGGGCGCACCACGATCACCCCGCCCGAAAGCCCCTTGCCGACATAATCGTTCGCGTCGCCGAACACCTCCAGCTTCACCCCCTTCACGAGGAACGCGCCGAGGCTCTGCCCGGCCGAGCCGCGCAGGCGGATCGTGACGTGGCCGTCGTTCAGCGTGTCCATGCCGAAGCGCGCGGTGATCTCGCTCGAAAGCCGCGTGCCGACCGCGCGATGCGTGTTGCGCACCGAATAGGTGAGCTGCATCTTCTCGCCGCGCGAGAAGACGGCCGCCGCATCCTTGATGATCTGCGCGTCCAGGCTGTCCGGCACCTCGTTGCGGAAGGTCGACAGGCTGAACCGGCGCTCGGCGTCGGTGGCGTCGACCTTGGCGAGGATGGGATTGAGATCGAGATCGTCGAGATGCTCGGCGCCGCGGCTCACCTGGCGCAGCAATTCGGTGCGGCCGATCACCTCGTCCA
>JAYRJH010000226.1:0-5151 GCA_041906415.1 Sphingomonas sp.
GGAACCGGTATGTCGCCTGAGCTCTCAGCGGCGGTTGCCACGAACGAAGTCCGCCGCGCGTTCGCCAATCATGATCGCCGGGCCGTTCAGGTTGCCGGAAAGAACGAAGGGCATGATGGATGTATCGGCGACCCGCAGGCCGTCGACGCCGTGGACGCGAAGTGCGGGGTCCACTACGGCCATTTCGTCGACGCCCATCTTGCAGGCGCCTGAGAGATGGAGCGCGCCTTGTGCGTTGCGGCGCACGAAATTTTCATAGTCCGCCTTTGACTTCAGCGGCGCCGCCGGCAGATGGGTCGCCTTGATGTGCGCGCGCATGGAGGGCTGCCGCATGATCTCCTCGCCGAGCTTGATTCCCTCGACCAGGATGTCGAGGTCGCGGTGGTCCGACAGATAGCGCGGGTCGAGCTTGATCGGCACCGACGGATCCGGTGAGCGCAAGCTTATCGATCCCCGCGACCACGGGCGGCAGCCATAGACATTCAGGGTGCAGCCATTGCCGCTCGGCGTCGTATCGACGCCCTCCTCGACGCCGGCGCCGGGCAGAAAGTGATATTGCAGGTCAGGGAGAGGATCGGTCTTGTCCGCCCACCAGAAGGCTCCCGCCTCGGCGACATTGGATGTGACCGGACCGCCGCGGAACAAAAGGTACTCCAGCCCGGCGACCAGCTGCCAGCGCAGCTTCTTGTATCTGTCATAGCTGACGGGGCCGTTGAGATCGTAAACCAGATAGGCGTCGATATGGTCCTGCAGATTCTGACCGACGCCGGGGAGGTCCTGCTCCACCTTCACGCCGACTTCGGTCAGATGATCGGCCGGACCAATGCCCGACAGCAGCAAAGGCGGGGCGAGCCGACGGCGCCGGCGCAGATGATGACTTCGCGCTCGGCATAGGCGGTCTTGCGCTCATTGCCGTCGTGATATTCGACGCCGATGGCTCTTCCATTTTCGATCACGATGCGCACGACCGGCTTGCCGGTGAGGATTTGCAGATTCTTGCGCTTGCGCGCCGGCTTGAGGTAGGCGACGGCCGCGCTGCAGCGCCGCCCGTTCCCGATGGTCGCCTGGTAGAAGCCGCAGCCGGCCTGGGTTCCGGAATTGAAATCGGCGTTGAATGAAAGCCCGGCCTCCTGGCAGGCGCGCAGCCACGCTTTGGTCAGCGGGAGCGGCGAGCGTGGGCTCGACACCGACAGCGGCCCGTCGACGCCATGCGCCGCGCCGGCGAAGACCTCGTTTGCCTCGGACTTCTTGAAATAGGGGAGGACATCCTTGTAGGCCCATCCCTGTGCGCCGGCAGCCGCCCAGCGATCATAGTCCTCGGGGCAGCCGCGAATATAAATCATGGCGTTCACCGAGCTGCCGCCCCCCAGAACCTCCGCCTGTCCGGTCGTCGGCGCCATGTCGAACTGGTGCTTGAGCGGCTCGACCTGAATCCGCCGCAGCATGCGTTGGGTCTTGTAGTAGGTGACGGGCAGGTGAATGAACGGATTCCAGTCCGAGGGCCCCGCCTCGAACAATATTGTCGTGGCGTCCGGGTCCTCGGACAGCCGACCGGCCACCGCCGAGCCGGCCGAGCCGCCGCCGACGACGATGTAGTCGTATTTCATGGCGTATTCCTATTGAGATCGTGGATGGACAGTAGTCGACGGCGACGGCCCGCAGCAAGCCGGCAGGCGCCCGCGTCGGCGGGCGCCTGCCATCGGCATCATTCCGCCGCAGCTTTCGTCGCACAATATTGGCGCAGGCGCGGCATCACCTCATGCGCCATCAAGCGCATCGACTTCCTGTGGAGATCCGGCCTGTCCCATTCCTTGAACGTGTAAAGGACGCCTCCGAACGGACCCCCGACCTGATCCACGAAATCGATGAGCCGGTCGAGGACCGTCTTGGGCGATCCGCTATAGACCATCGTGTCGAGGCAGTATTTCAGAGTGATCTCGTCGTCCGGCATCGACGGCGTCGCTTTCAGAGTGGTCATGATCTTGGCCTGCCGCATATTGTCGATCACGAATTGATAGTACCAGGCGTAGGAATTGCCCTTCTCCGCCAGGTAGGCGGCCGCTTCCGCGTCGGTATCGGCGACGAGGATCGAGCGTGCGATCCGCCAGCGCAAGCGATCGGGCCTTATGCCCTGCTTTTCCGCGCCGATGAGATATTGCTCCCAGTGCGAGCGCGCCCAGATGGGCTGCAGGAAGTTCGCCGAGGCCATGCCCCAGCCGCGTTCACCCGCCTGCCGGGCCGAGCTCGAGTTCGGCGACAAGACCGAGCAGGCGATCTCAGGATGAGGCTGCTGATAGGGCGTCAGCATGGGGCCGAAGCCGAGGGCGTGGTTCATGCCTCTCTCGATCTTGATCGTCCAGTATTTGCCGGGAATGTTATAGGGCGGGTTCGACGACCAGATCTTCAGGATCATGTCGATCGATTCCGTCACCATCTCCGGCTTGTTCTTGTCCCAGGTCTCGAACAGCTCCCAGTCGCTCGGCGTGGCGCCGGGCCCGATGCCGAAAATATACCGGCCCTTCGAAATGTGATCGAATTGCGCGACATCTCCCGCCACGCGGGCTGGATGATGCTGCGGCAGCGGGTAGACGCCGCTCGCGAACTTGATGTTCTTGGTGGCGTCGAGCAGCGATGCGAAGAACTGCAGCGGGTTCACCACGCGCTCGATGCTCGATGCCGTGTGTTCGCCGACCCATACTTCGGAGAAGTCGAGTTGATCGGCCAGGATGATCGCGGCGCGATCCTCTTCGAACATATCGGTGATCGTGCGCTCCGGATCGTGAATCGGCTGCATGAACATGCCTAGGTCCATCTTGTAGCTCCCGTGCCTTTAAAGTGATTGTCGAGATGGAGGTGCGACGACCTCTATGGCGGTCACTACGCAAGTGACGTGCCATTTGGATGAGACGCTGAATCAAGGAGCTCGCGGGCCTGCAGCGAGAGTTCGCTGACGGCGTGAGTCTCAAGATTGAGACCGAACCGTCTCACGGGTGAGACGTATTCGCGGATATCGCGCCGGAAAGATCGGCTTTCTCCACCTGCGGCGGATGCCGGGCGAATTGGCATACGCCTTGCTGAGGTCTGGTCGTTCCACTCGACAGACTCTCTCATTCAGGAGTTGATCCATGATTCATTCGGCGGACTTCAAGCGCGGCATGCGCAGGCTTGTGGCGGGCGTTTCGGTGATCACGACCGCGGAACAGGGAACACCGCATGGCTTCGCCGCCACCGCGGTGACGTCGGTATCCGCCGACCCGACGCCGACGCTGCTGATATGTGTGAACACGAATGTCACCTGCCATGACGCGATCATGCGGACAGGAATTTTCTGCGTGAACCTGCTGGCCGAAGACGACGCGGAGACCGCCAAACGTTTCAGCTCCGCCGAAGGCCGGGAGCGGCGCTTTGCGGATGTGGCGTGGCGATCTCTGGCGACGGGAGCGCCCGCGCTGGTGGACGCGATCGCCAGCTTCGACTGCATGATCACGAATTCGATCCCGGTGCACTCGCATACGGTCTTCATCGCCACCGTGGTGGATGTCGCGCTGCGCGGCGAGCGGGCGAAGCCGCTCCTCTATGCGGATGGCCGCTTCGACGCCTTGCGCTCGGTAACGGACTCCATCTGAGGTTTGCGAAGCGATGCTCGTTACATGCGATAAAGCCCGCGACGTCGTCGATCTGGCGCTCGCCGGCGCCGGCGTGCCGAGGGCGAACGCCATCCTCCAGCGCGATCTGCTCCTCGAGGCGGAGCTGCGCGGTGTGCCGTCGCATGGGCTGCTGCGCCTGCCGCGGGTGATCGAGCGTATCGCGAACGGGGTGGCCGATCCGCGGACCCACGGCACGCAGCGGTGGCGAAGCGACTGCTTTTTGTCGGTCGACGGCGAGGGCGGTCTAGGTCCCGTCGTGGCGATGCGGGCGGTGGAGCGGGTTTCCGAGCGTGCCCGGAAGTCCGGTGTCGCGGTCGCGGCGATCGCCAATTCCAATCACATCGGAATGCTCGCCTTCTATGCCGAGCGCGTTGCTCTGACGGGCCAAACGCTGATCGCGCTTTCGACCAGCGAAGCCCTCGTCCATCCATGGGGCGGACGGCGGGCGCTGATCGGAACCAATCCGATCGCCATCGGTGTTCCGACCGAGACGGGCCCGTTCGTCGTCGATACCGCGACGAGCATCGTCTCGATGGGTGAGATTCACGACTGCGCCCGTCGCGGTGTGCCGATTCCCGGCAACTGGGCCCTCGATGCGGCGGGTTATCCGACAACCGACGCGGCCGCCGCGAAAGCCGGAGCGCTCGCTCCCTTCGGAGAGGCGAAGGGGTATGCGCTGGGGTTGGCATTCGAGCTGCTCGTCTCGAGCCTCGCGGGCTCGGCCCTCGGTGCTGAGGTCCGGGGAACGCTGGATTCGACCGCTCAATGCAACAAGGGCGATCTGTTTGTCGTCATCGATGGGCCGACGGTGACCCTCGGCCCCTATCTCGACCAGATCAGAAATGCCGCGCCGGCCGAAGGATTCGAGCGTGTGCGTATTCCCGGAGAGGGGGGACGCGCCATCCGCGCGGCGCGCCTGCGTGACGGGCTGCCGATCGACGACGGCCTCTGGGCCGAGTTGCTGGAACTCACCATGTCGCCCCGAAGGGTGGCGTGAACAGGAGGAACAAGTGCTGTTTGGAAGTTTGCGAATGCCTCGAAATCTGGTCTTTGGCGCGGGACAGCGGCGCGCCGCCGCGACCTTCGCCGTAGCGCTCGGCAAGCGCGTCCTCATCGTGACCGACGCGCGCCTCGCCGGCGACGCCGCGCTGAGCGAGCTGGTCGAGGAACTGAGCGCGGCCGATCTGGCCGTCCGCGTCTATGCCGACATATTGCCGGAGCTTCCCTCGGAATGCCTCAGCAAGGGTGTGGAGACGGGCAGGGATTTCGGCACTGACGTTGTCATCGGCATTGGCGGCGGCAGCTGTATTGATGGCGCCAAGGTCATCGCGCTGCTGTTGCGGCATGGCGGCGAGCTGGCCGACTACTATGGCGAATTCAAAGTTCCCGGTCCGACCGTTCCGTTGATCGCCATTCCGACAACCGCCGGTACCGGATCGGAAGTCACGCCGGTCGCGGTGGTGTCCGATCCGCGGCGGGCGGTCAAGGTCGGCATCGCGAGCCC
>JAYRJH010000227.1:0-5150 GCA_041906415.1 Sphingomonas sp.
AGGTGCGGGCGGGGTAGGGATCAGGCCGCCTGCGCCTTCCCCTTCGGCGCGGGCGTCTTGGGCTTGTAGGCGCACAGGTCCACCTCCACGCAGCGCCAGCATTCGGGCTTGCGCGCCTTGCACACGTAACGGCCGTGCAGGATCAGCCAATGATGCGCGTGGACGCGGAACGGCTTGGGCGTTTCCTTCTCCAGCTTCTTCTCCACCGCCAGCACCGTCTTGCCGGGGGCGAGGCCGGTGCGGTTGCCGACGCGGAAGATGTGCGTGTCCACCGCGAACGTCTCTTCGCCGAACGCGACGTTCAGCACGACATTGGCCGTCTTGCGCCCCACGCCGGGCAGTTCCTCCAGCGCCTCGCGATCGCGCGGCACCTCGCTGTGGTGATCGGCGATCAGCGCCTTGCTGAGCGCGATCACGTTCTTCGCCTTGGTGTTGAACAGGCCGATCGTCTTGATATGCGCCTTCAGCCCTTCCTCGCCCAGCGCGACCATCTGCTCCGGCGTCTTCACGTCGGCGAACAGCCGCCGCGTCGCCTTGTTGACGCCTGCGTCCGTCGCCTGCGCGGAGAGCACCACCGCCACCAGGAGCTGATAGGCATTGCCCGATTCCAGCTCCGTCTCCGGATGCGGGTTCAGTTCGGCGAGGCGGCGATAGAATTCGAAGATATCGGCCTTTTTCAAAGCCCCAGCACCTCCGCCATGTGATAGCGCCCGGCGGGCTTGCCGGCGAGCCACAGCGCCGCCTTCACCGCCCCGCGCGCGAAGATCGAGCGATCCTCGCCGCGATGGCCGAGTTCGATACGCTCGCCCTCGCCCGCGAACACCACCATGTGATCGCCGACCACCGATCCGCCGCGCAGCGAGGCGAAGCCGATCGTGCCCTCCGTCCGCGCGCCGATCAATCCGGCGCGGCTGTCCACCCGCACCTCGCCCAGCGCCGTGCCGCGCCCCTCCGCCGCCGCCTCGCCCAGCAGGGTCGCGGTGCCGGAAGGAGCATCGACCTTGTGGCGGTGATGCATCTCGGCGATCTCTATGTCCCATTCCGGCCCCAGCCGCTGCGCCGCCTCGCGCACCAGCACGGCGAGCAGGGTGACGCCGAGCGAGGTGTTGCCCGTCTGGAGCACGGCGATGTCCTGCGCCGCGCGGTCGATCAGCGCGTGGTGCGCGGGCGTCAGGCCCGTTGTGCCGATCACGATCGGCGTGCCCGCCGCCGCCGCCGCGAGATGCGCCTCCAGCGCGCCCGCCGTGGAGAAATCGACCAGCACGTCCGCCGCCCGCGCCAGCGGCGCCGGATCGTCGCGCGCGTCCACCCCGCCGGCGACGATCGCGCCTTCCTCCGCGGCGATGGCGGCGATGGCGCGGCCCATGCGCCCCTCGCTGCCATAGATCCCGATCCTCGTCGTCATATCCGCGCGCCCCGTGAAATGCGTTGGCGAAGGCTCATGGCACATCCACCGGCCGCTTGCACCCCGCTCGCGCCGCTGCCAAACAGCGCGCGATCGTTTATCTTCCCCGGAGCAACCGAATGCGTCGACTGTCCCTGTTCCTCGTCGCCACGGCCATCGCCGCGCCCGCGCTCGGCCAGCAGGCAGCGCCCGCCGTGCCGGTCGACACACTGAAGACGGTTACGAAGGAATTGTCCTCCGACGCCTATGAAGGCCGCGCGCCGAGCAGCGAGGGCGAGAAGAAGTCGGTCGCCTATATCATCGCGCAGATGAAGGCCGCCGGCCTCCAGCCCGGCAACAAGGGCCAGTGGACGCAGGACGTGCCGATGGTGGACATCACCGCGAAGAACGTCGGCCCCTTCACCGTCACCGGCGGCAAGCATCCCGTCTCGCTCGCCTTCCGCGACGATATCGTCGCGGGCACCTATCGCGTCGTGCCGAAGATCGCGGTGAAGGACAGCGACATGGTGTTCGTCGGCTATGGCATCGTCGCGCCCGAGAAGGGCTGGAACGATTATGCGGGCGTGGACGTGAAGGGCAAGACGGTCGTCATCCTCATCAACGATCCCGACTGGCAGACGCCGCGAGCGGGCAAGGACGCGGGCCTGTTCGAGGGCCGCGCGATGACCTGGTATGGCCGCTGGATCTACAAGTTCGAGGAAGCCGCGCGGCAGGGCGCGGCCGCCGCGATCATCGTCCACGATACCGAGCCGGCCGCTTATCCCTGGGCGGTCGTGCGCTCCTCGTGGAGCGGCACGCAGCACGAGCTGGACGCGGCCAACAACCATATGGACCAGAGCCAGATCGTGAGCTGGGTCCAGCTTGCGAAGGCGAAGGAGATATTCGCCGCCGCCGGCAAGGATTTCGCCGCCCTTTCGGAGGCCGCGAAGCACAAGGGCTTCAGGGCCGTACCGCTGGGCGTGAAGTTCTCCGGCGGGTTCGACAATGATTTAAGCCGCAGCATGTCGAAGAACGTCGTCGGCCTGCTGCCGGGCACGAGCGCGCCGGACGAGACGGTGCTCTATTCCGCGCATTGGGACCACCTCGGCCATTGCGATCCGGTCAACGGGGACGGCATCTGCAACGGCGCGGTGGACAATGCCTCCGGCGTGGCGGGGCTGATCGCCATCGCGCAGATGCAGGCGAAGGCGGGGCCGGCGCGCCGCTCGATCGCCTTCCTCGCCGTGACGGCGGAGGAGAGCGGGCTGCTCGGCTCGGCTTATTATGCGCAGCATCCGATCTTCCCGCTCGGCAAGACGGTGGGCGGCGTCAACATGGACGTGCTGAACGTGCTGGGCGCGACGAAGGATTTCGAGATCACCGGCGCGGGCAAATCCGAGCTGGAGGATATGGTGAAGCCGCTGCTCGCGGCGCAGGGCCGCACGATCGCGCCGGAATCGACACCGGAGAAGGGCCATTATTTCCGCTCCGACCATTTCTCCTTCGCCAAATTCGGCGTCCCCATGCTGTCGGGCGCGAGCGGGGAGGATCTGGTCAACGGCGGCGTGGCGGCCGGCCATGCGGCGGCGGAGGATTATGTCGCCAACCGCTATCACAAGCCGGCGGACGAATATAACCCGAACTGGGACTGGTCCGGCGCGGTGCAGGACCTGACCGTCTATTACCAGCTCGGCCGCGAGCTGGCGGAAGGCGACAAATGGCCGAACTGGTATCCCACGGCCGAATTCCGCGCGGCACGCGACAAGTCCCGCGCGGGCGCGCAATGATGACGCGCACGCCGCTCCCCGAATGGGCGCGCCACAAGGCGGTGTGGATCGGCTTCCCGTCCCACGCCGAATTGTGGGAGGACGATCTCGCCCAGGCGCGCGAGGAAGTCGCCGCCTTCGCCCGCGCCGTCCATGCGGACGGGCGCGGGGAAAAGGTGCTGCTGGTCGCCGCCGATGCGGAGTCCGGGGTGGCGGCGACCAGGCTCGCGCCGCACGCGGAGGTGATCGTCGAGCCGTTCGGCGACATCTGGCTGCGCGACACCGCGACGATCATCGCCGGCGACGGCACCGCGCGCGATTTCGTCTTCAACGGCTGGGGCGGGAAATACGATCTTCCCGGCGACGAGGATATCGGCGCGCGGCTCGCCCGGCGGCGCAACAAGCGCATCATCCCGTGCGACTGGGTGCTGGAAGGCGGGGCGATCGACGGCGACGGCACCGGGCTGGTCGTCACCACCGAGCAATGCCTGCTCAACCCCAATCGCAACGGCCATATCGGCAAGGCGGCGATCGAGGAACGGCTGGAGCAGGATCTCGGCTACGACCGCGTGCTGTGGCTGGGGGACGGCCTGCTCAACGACCATACGGACGGCCATGTCGACAATCTCGCGCGGTTCGTGGGCGAAGGGCGGCTGGCGATCCCGGTCGCAGCGGAGAACGATCCCAACTGGCAGGTCTACCAGCAGGCCGCCGAGCGCGCCCGCGCCTTCGGCGTGGAGGTTGTGCCCGTCCCCTCCCCCGGCCGCGTGATCCGCGACGGGGAAGTTGTGCCGGCGAGCTACATGAACTTCTACATCGGCAATGCGGCGGTCGTCGTGCCCGTCTATGGCGCGCCGGACGATCAGGCGGCGGTGCAGGAGTTCCAGGCGCTGTTTCCGGACCACCATGTCGTCGGCCTGCGCGCCGACGCGATCCTGACCGGCGGCGGCAGCTTCCATTGCATCAGCCAGCAGATTCCGGGGTGATAAGCCCCCAGCCGTCACCCCGGCCTTGTGCCGCCCAGCAACACGGCGCACCATTCAAACATGCTCGACTTTCAATGCTGGTTCTGTGGCGAAGGGATCGACCGTGATGACGGAAATGCATTGCTGGTCACTGTAGAGAACCTTTGGCGCTGGGTTGAGGGAACACGCCGGGAAGGCAACCCCAGGCAATGCATCCATATCCATTCGCGCTGCGCTGAGGATCGCATGGCTGGCGCGACCATGAGTCTCGATGCATCTGTCTTCGGTGAGGACGACTGAACAACTGCAATCGCAGCCTCCCCGCCATTGGCTCCCCGCCCCCTTTCGCCTACATGCGCCCGCATGACCCAAATCACCGTCGCCGCGCTGCAGCTCGCCTTCTCCGACGATCTGGAGAGGAACATCGCCAACGTCTCCCGCCTCGTCCGCGAGGCGGCGGCGAAGGGCGCGCAAGTGATCCTGCCGCCCGAACTGTTCGAAGGCGAATATTTCTGCCGCGTCGAGGACGAGGGGCTGTTCGCCAACGCGAAACCCGCCGCCGGGCATCGCGCGGTCAGGGCGATGCAGGCGCTCGCCGCCGAGCTGAAGGTGTGGATTCCCACCAGCTTCTTCGAGGCGGACGGGCCGCATCATTACAACAGCCTCGCCATGGTGAACCCGGACGGCGCGATCGCGGGCGTCTATCGCAAGAGCCATATCCCGGACGGCCCCGGCTATGAGGAGAAATTCTATTTCCGCCCCGGCAACACCGGCTTCAAGGTGTGGGAGGGGCCGGACGCGAAGCTGGGCGTCGGCATCTGCTGGGATCAATGGTATCCCGAAACCGCGCGCGCGCTGATGCTGATGGGCGCGGAGGTTCTGTTCTATCCCACCGCGATCGGCAGCGAGCCGCATGACGAGGGGCTGGACACCGCGCGGCTGTGGCGGCGCGCGATGGTGGGCCATGCGGTGTCGAACGTCGTGCCCGTGGTCGCGGCCAACCGCATCGGCAACGAGCACGGCCAGACCTTCTAC
>JAYRJH010000228.1:0-5115 GCA_041906415.1 Sphingomonas sp.
AGGCCGATGACGCGGCCGTGATAGACCACCTTGCCGCCATACATGTCGGAGACGACCTTTGCCTTCTGCCCGATGCGCAGGTCGCGCAACTGCGTCTCACGGAAGTTCGCGTCCACCCACAGGCGGTTGAGCGGCACCAGCGCCATCAGCGGCGCGCCGGCCTGCACCTGCTGGCCGACCTGCACGGTGCGCTGCGCCACCACGCCGTCGATCGGCGCGATGATGTGCATATGGCTGCGCAGGATCGCCGCGCGGCGATAGGCGGCGATCGCCGCCAGCACCGCCGGATTGGTGTGCACGTCCGTGCCCGCGACCGTGCTCTGCGCCTGCGCCTCCTGGGCGCGGGCGAGGTTCAGCGTGGCGGTGGCGACCTTCACGGCGTCGGCCGCATGGCTCAGCTCTTCGCCCGAGATCGCGCCAGCACCGGCCGCGGACTTGCGGCGGGCATAGTCCGCCTGCGCGGCGGAAAGCTGCGCCTGCGCCTGGATCACCGCAGCGCCACTCGCGCCGACCTTGGAGAAATCGGCGCGGGTCGAGCGCACCGCGCGGGCCAGCTCCGCCCCGGCGGAGGCGAGGTTCACGTCCGCCGTCGCGGGATCGAGATCGATCAGCGGCTGGCCGGCCTTCACCGCCTGCGTGTTGTCGGCATGGAGCGAGGTGACGGTGCCGCCGTCGCGCGCGGTGATCGCCACCACGTCACCGGCGACATAGGCGTCGTCCGTCTCCTCCGAAGGCGGCGCGAGCAGCACGCCGAATATGAACCACGCAAGGCCCGCGAAGACCACGACCACCGCAAGGATGGTCAGCAGCCGCTTGCGGGCGACCGGATTGCCGTTGGCGTCGGCGATGGCGCTGTTTTCTGCGTCGTTCATTGCTGATTGTCCCCGGAAGGATCGAAGCCGCCGCCGAGCGCCTGCGCGAGCCGCGCGCGCGCCGCGAGCGCATCGATGGCAAAATTGGTCTGGGCGAGCTGCGCGTCGAGCAGCCGCACATCGGTGTCGATCAGGTCCAGCCGCGAGGCGAGGCCGCTCGTCACGCGGATGCCGTTGAGCCGCCGCGTCTCGGCATAGCCGCGCACGATATCGGCCTGCTTCACGCTTTCGGCGTCCACCGCGCGGATCTTAGCCACGGCATCGGCCGCCTCGCGCACCGCGCCGACGACCTTGCCGTTATAATCGGCGATGGCGAGGTCCAGCCCCGCGCTCGCATTCGCGAGATCGGCCTTGAGCCGCCCGTTGTCGAAGATCGGCAGGTGGATCGCCGCTCCGCCGCCCACAATGCCCGAATTGGCATCAAACATGTTGCCGATGCCGAGCGCCTGAAGCCCGGCGAAGGCCGACAGGTTGATGTTCGGATAGAAGGCGCGCCGCGCGACCTGCTTGCCCGCCGCCGCCGCCGCGATCCGCGCCTGCGCCGCCGCGATGTCGGCGCGCCGCGCCAGCAGGTCGGCGGGGATGGTGGCGGGGAGGGACAGGGCATCGTCCCTCACCCGCGTCGCCCCGATGGTCGCGGGATAATCCACCCCGCGCCCCGCGAGCGCCGTCAGCGCGTTGGCTGCGAGCGCCCGCGCCTCGTGCGCGCGGGCCAGTGCCAGTTCCGCCTGCGCGAGCAGGGTGCCGGCCGCCTCGCGATCGAGCTTGCTGGCGAGGTTGCTCCTGATCCGCACGTCGATCAGGCCCAGCGAGGCCTTGCGCGCGCCGATCGTGCTTTCGGCCAGCGCCGCCTGCCGTTCGGCGCGCGCCACCTCCAGATAGGTGGAGACGATCGCCCCCTCCAGCATCAGCCGCGCCGCCGCCGCATCGAGCGCCGCCGCCCGCGCCGATGCCCGCGCTCCGGCGATCGCCGCCTTCTGCCGCCCGAAAAGGTCGAGATTCCACGACAGCCCGGCCTGCGCGTCGCCAAGGAAGCGAACCGTGCCGCCATAAGGAGGCGGAATGATATAGGTGCCGGAAAGCCTTTGCTCCACGGCATTGCCGTCGAACGCGACGTTCGGCCCGTCTTCGGCCCGGCGCGCGGCAAGCGCCGCCTGCGCCTGCCGGACACGCGCGGCGGCGGCGTCGAGCGTGGGGTTGCCGGCCAGCGCATCGGCGACGATCCTGTCGAGCTGTGCGTCGCCCAGCGCGCGCCACCATTGCGCATCCACAGCCGGCGCGGACTCGCCGGTCAGCCCCAGATCGGCCGGAGCCTTCGCGCCGACCGCCGGACGCGTGTCCTGCGGCGCGCAGCCGGCCAGCGCCGCGCCCGCCAGCAGCGCGGCAATCGTCAGGCCTCGCATGAAACGCCCTTTTCCATCGATGTCCGCAGACGTCTGAGCATCGTCAGCAACGCCTCCACCTCCGTCTTGTCCCAATCGTCGAGCCACTGGTTCCATTGCGCGATCACCTTGCGCCGCCCGCCCATCGCCACGTCGTAGCCGAGCGGGGTGAGCGACAGATGGATCACGCGGCGATCGTCCTCCGCCCGCGCGCGCTCCACCCAGCCGCGCTCCTCCAGCGTGTCGATCAACCGTGTCATCGCGCCCTTGTCGTGCGCGAGGTGGCGGGCCAGCTCCGCGCAGGTTTCCGCGAAGCCGAAATGGAGCGCGACCATCGCCATCCACTGCGTCGCCGTCATCCCCTCGTCGGTAAGCACCTGCTCCAGCCCGGCCATGCCCATCTGGTTGATGAGCCGCACGAGATAGCCCGGCGACGACTCGGGAATGAAAGTGGCTTCATCGAACACGGCCATATGGTTGCCTTGGCAACCATTGCCCCGGCAGTCAATCGCTCTTTTCAAACCGATTGTCCCCCGCGCATTTAGGCCCTAGCCTCCCGCTCGCGATCGTTCAGGAGTTCCCCGCTTGCGTTTCATGCAGATCAGCGTCGCCGCCCTTGCGCTGGCGCTCGCCTCCGCCTCCCCCGCCGCCTTCGCGCAGACAGATATCGGCAAACCCGCCCCCGTCTCCCAGCTGGTCCGCGCCATCGACATCCCCTATCAGCAGTTCACGCTCGCCAACGGGCTTCGGGTGGTGGTCCACACCGATCGCAAGGCGCCCGTGGTGGCGGTGAGCGTGTGGTATGACGTGGGATCGAAGCACGAGCCGAAGGGCAAGACGGGCTTCGCGCACCTGTTCGAGCATCTGATGTTCAACGGCAGCGAGAATGCGCCGGGCGACTTCTTCGAGCCGCTGAAGCAGGCCGGCGCCACCGATCTCAACGGCACCACCTATTTCGACCGCACCAATTATTTCGAGACGGTCCCCCGCCCGGCGCTGGACCGCGCTCTGTTCCTCGAAAGCGACCGCATGGGCTGGCTGACCGGCGCGATCACGCAAAAGGTGCTCGATACGCAGCGCGGCGTGGTGCAGAACGAGAAGCGCCAGGGGGACAATCGTCCCTACGGCCTCATCAACTACAAGCTGATCGAGGGGCTGTTCCCCCCGGACAACCCCTATGGCCACACCACGATCGGGTCGATGGCTGATCTCGACGCGGCGAGCCTCGGCGACGTGAAGGCGTGGTTCCGCGAACATTACGGCCCCAACAACGCCGTGCTGGTGCTGGCGGGCGATATCGACGCCGCCACCGCGAAGCCGCTGGTCGAGAAATATTTCGGCGCGATCCCCGCCGGCCCGAAAAGCGTGCTGCCGAAGGTGGACGTGCCAACCCTCGCCGCCCCGAAAACGGAGGTGATGAAGGATCGCGTGGCCGCGCCGATGGTGCTGAAGGCATGGGCGGTGCCCGGCCTGAACGATCCGGATTCGGTGCCGCTGGACGTGGCGGCGGCGGTGCTCGGCGGGCTGGCCAGCTCGCGCCTCCAGAACGATCTCGTTAAGAAAGAGAAGATCGCCGTCGACGTCGGCGCCGATGCGGACGATTTCGCGCAGGTCGGCATGTTCACCCTGAACGCGATCGTCAGCCCCGGCGTCGATCCCACGGTCGTGTCGAAGCGGCTCGACCAGATCGTGGCGGACCTCGCGAAGAACGGCCCCACCGCCGACGAGGTGCAGCGCGTGGTGACGACCGCCGTGGCCCGGCGCATCGCCGGGCTGGAGCGCGTCGGCGGCTTCGGCGGCAAGGCGGTGGCGCTGGCGGAGGGCGAGCTTTATTCGGGCGATCCCGGCTTCTACAAGAAGCAGCTCGCCGCCCTTGCCGCGCAGACGCCCGCAACCGTCCGCGCGGCGGCGGCGAAATGGCTCACCCGCCCGGTCTATACGCTCACCGTCCTCCCCGGCGAGCGCGATCATTATGACGAGGCCAAGGACACGGCCCCCGCGCCCGGCGCGGCCGACAAGCCGGTGAAGGGCACGCGCGGCCCGATCCCGGCGGCCGGCGCGGTGGCCGATCTCGCTTTCCCCAAGGTGGAGCGCACGCGCCTCTCCAACGGGATCGAGCTGATCTACGCCAACCGCACCACCACGCCGATGACACGCGGCGTGCTGAGCTTCGACGCCGGAACCGCCGCCGACGTGGCCGACAAGCTGGGCACGCAGGCGCTGACGCTGGCGATGATCGACGAGGGCACGAAGTCGCTCGATTCGATCCATCTCGCCGAGGCGGAGGAGCGGCTGGGGCTGGATATCTCCACCGGATCGTCGGCGGATCGCACCACGCTCAGCTTCCGCGCGCCGAGCGCCAATCTCGCTGCGTCCGTCGCCCTCTGGGCGGAGATCGCCCGCGCGCCCGCGCTCCCCGAAAGCGAGCTTCCGCGCGTCAAGAGCCAGCTCGACGCGCAGATCGCGCAGGAGCTGACCGACCCCTCCGGCCTCACCGCGCGCGTGCTGCCGCCGATCCTCTACGGCGCGGGCAGTCCCTATGCCAAGGGGCGTGGCAGCGGCGACGCCAGGGCGGTGGCGGGGCTGACCCGCGCCGACCTCGCCGCCTTCCGCCAGGCCTGGCTGCGGCCGGACAAGGCGAAGATCTTCATCGTCAGCGATCGGCCGCTCGCTGAGGTGAAGGCGGTGCTGGATCATGCCCTGGGCGACTGGCGGATGGACGGCGTCGGCGGGGAAAAGGTGTTCCGGGAGGATCGCAGCCTGCCCGCGCCCCGCATCGTGCTGATCGACCGGCCGGATTCGCCGCAATCGCTGATCTCCGGCGGCCTGCGCACGTCGCTGAAGGGCACGGACGAGATGCT
>JAYRJH010000229.1:0-5111 GCA_041906415.1 Sphingomonas sp.
GCAGGCGGCGGGCCTCGTGCCGGTGGACGACGGCACGAAATCGAAGCTGGAGGAGCGCGTCGACCAGTTCGTCGCGCAACTGGTGGCGCAGGACGCCAATTCGCCGGAATTCGGCAAGCGCGTCGATGCGATCACGGCGATGGGCGCGAAGGAGATCCGCGACGCCGCCGGCCAGTCCAACCGCTTCCTCGATCGCCCGGTGCGCGCGATGGACCAGGATAACGGCGTCGGCAAGGATCTGGCGCAGCTCCGCCGCGTGGTGGAGGATCTCGATCCGGGCCGGAAGGGCAATCTCACCGCGCCGCAGAAGCTGTTCGGGGTGATCCCGTTCGGCAACAAGATGCGCAATTATTTCGACAGCTACAAATCCAGCCAGACGCACATCGCCTCGATCCTGCGCAGCCTAGCGTCCGGCAAGGACGAGCTGCTGATGGACAATGCCGCGATCGACACCGAGCGCGCGAACCTGTGGTCCGCGATGGGCCGGCTGGAGCAGATGATCCATCTCTCGCGCGTGATGGACGGCAAGCTGGAGGACAAGGCGAACGAGCTGGACGCGACCGATCCGGCCAAGGCCAAGGCGATCCGCGAGACGGCCTTGTTCTACGCCCGCCAGCGCACGCAGGACCTGCTGACGCAGATGGCGGTGACGGTGCAGGGCTATCTGGCGCTGGACCTGGTGAAGAAGAACAATGTCGAGCTGATAAAGGGCGTCGATCGCGCCTCCACCACCACCGTCTCCGCGCTGCGCACCGCCGTCACCGTGGCGCAGGCGATGACCAACCAGAAACTGGTGCTGGAGCAGATCACCCAGCTCAACACCACCACCGCCAACATCATCGATTCGACCGGCAAGCTGCTGCGTTCGAACACCGCGCGCATCCATGAGCAGGCAGCCTCCTCCACCATCCCGCTGGAGACGCTGCAGCGCGCCTTCCAGAACATCTATGAGACGATGGACGCGATCGACACCTTCAAGATGAAGGCGCTCGATTCGATGAAGGCGACGGTGGACACCCTGGGCCGCGAGGTGGAGAAGTCGCGCGGCTACATCGCCCGCGCGGAGGGCGCGGCGCAGGCGCAGATTTCCGCGCCCCAGGATGATTTCAAGCTGGAGTCGGTGTGAGCGAAACGTCCGACCACACGATCGCCGCCGCGCGCGCCGCCTATGAGCGGATCACGGGCGCGCGTTACGACGGCTCGATCGTCCGTGCGCGCCGCAATGCGGGCGTGCAACGGCTGACCAGAAGGCTCGCGCGGATCGCGGCGGCCGACCTCGCGATCCTGATCGGCGCGGTGGTGATCGGGCTGATCGTGCCGCTCGGCATATTGGGCGCGACGGCGGTGATGGCGCTGCTGATCGCGGCCACCGCGCTGCTGGCCGTCTGGCCTTCCGAGGCGCCGGTCGCGCCGGAGCGGCTGCGGCAGGCGGATATCCGCGCGCTGCCGGCGCAGACCGCGCGCTGGCTCGATGCGCAGCGCCCCGCCCTCCCCGCTCCCGCGGTGGCGGTGAGCGAGCGGATCGGCGTGCGTCTGGATACGCTGGGCGCGCAGCTCGCCATGGTGCAGGAGGAAACGCCCGCGACGATCGAGATCCGCCGGCTGGTGGGCGAGCAGCTGCCCGATTTCATCCGCGATTACCAGCGCGTCCCCCGCAACCTGCGCGCCACGCCGCGCAACGGCAAGACGCCGGACCGGCAGCTCGTCGACGGGCTTGAAGTGATCGAACGGGAGATCGGCCAGATGTCCGAGGAGCTGGCGCAAGGCGATCTGGACGCGCTCGCCACGCGCGGGCGCTATCTGGAGATCAAATATCGCGGGGATCAGGAATAACCGCGTAGCGACAACGTAACGCGATTCCGCTAATCGGTGTGCATGACCGACCGCGTATTGAGCTTCGAAGGCATCCACAATTTCCGCGATTACGGCGGATACGACACGCCCCACGGGAGGATGCGGCGCGGAATCCTGTGGCGTTCCGGCCAGCATGGCGCGGCGACGCCGACGGATCTTGCGGGCGTGTCCGCGCTCGGCATCGCCACGGTCATCGATCTGCGCGGCGACAGCGAGCGGCGGGAGATGCCGTGCCTGCGCCACGACAGGTTCGACGGCCTAGTGCTGTTCGCTCCCGGCGAAACCGCTGGCTCGGAGCTTGCGCCGCATGAGGAAGCCGGTCGCGGCATCGCCACCGCCGATCAGGCGCGTGCGGCGATGAAGGCGCTCTACGCCGCCATGCCGCATCGTGAGGTGCTGGTCCGCTCGCTGACGCTCTATTTCGATGCGCTGGCGACGCGCGACGGGGCGAGCCTGCTCCACTGTCTCGCGGGCAAGGACCGCACCGGGCTGGCGGCGGCGCTGCTCCACCGGCTGCTCGGCGTGAACGACGACGACATCATGGCGGATTACCTGCTCACCAACACCGCTGGAGACCCTGCCCGCCGCATCGCCAGCGCGGCGGATTCGATCCGCCAGCGTTACGGCGCGCGGATGAGCGACGAGGCGATCGTCGCGCTCATGTCGGTCGAGGCGGACTATCTCCACACCGCCTTCTCCACGATCGAGCGGGACCACGGCGACGTCGAGACCTATGCCGCCGACGTGCTGGGCGTGGACGCCGCCCGGCGGGAGACGATCCGGGAGCGGCTGGTCGGCTAGCCGGCCGCCATCCCCCATAGCATCACGCCGTTCAGCCCGACGATCGCCGCCGCGATCCCCCATGCCAGCGCGCGCATCCAGCGCGGCGCGGCATGTTCGCCCATCACCTTCGCGCTGCCGGTGAAGGCCACCAGCGGCACCACCGCGAAGGGGAGCTGGAGGCTCAACACGACCTGGCTGAGCAGCAGCAGCTTCGTCGCGCCGCCGCCGCCCATCGCGACCACCACGATCACCGCCGGCACCAGCGCCAGCCCCCGCGTGATGAGACGCCGCAGCCACGCGGGCAGGCGCAGGTCGAGGAAGCCCTCCATCACGATCTGCCCGGCGAGCGTGCCGGTGATGGTGGAATTCTGCCCGCTGGCGAGCAGGGCGATGGCGAAGACGGTGCTCGCCGCCCCTACCCCCAGCATCGGCGCGAGCAACTGGTGCGCCTGTTCGATCTCCGCAACGTCCGTCCGCCCCGCGACGTGGAAGGTCGCCGCCGCCAGCATCAGGATCGCGGCGTTGATGAAGAAGGCGAGGCCGAGCGAGACGGTCGAATCCACCGTCGCCAGCCGGATCGCATCGCTCCGCTCGTGCCTGGAACGGCCGAAGGCGCGGGTCTGCACCACGGCGGAGTGGAGATAGAGGTTGTGCGGCATCACCGTCGCGCCGAGGATGCCGATCGCGATATAGAGCATCGCCGGATCGCGCAGGATCTCCACCCCCGGCACCAGCCCGCGCGCCGCCGCGCGCCAGTCCGGCCCCGCCCATGCCAGCTCCAGCGCGAAGCAGCCCGCGATCAGGATCAGCAGGGCGGCGATGAACGCCTCCAGCCGCCGGAAGCCGAAACGCTGGAGCGCGAGGATCAGGAACACGTCGAGCGCCGTCACGCACACGCCGGCGACCAGAGGCAGGCCGAACAGCAATTTCAGCGCGATGGCGGTGCCCAGCACCTCGGCGAGGTCGCAGGCGACGATCGCCACCTCGCACAACACCCACAAGGCCAGGGTCAGCCAGCGCGGATAATGCGCCCGGCACGCCTGCGCGAGATCCAGCCCGGCCCCGATCCCCAGCCGCGCCGACAGCGCCTGGAGCACGATCGCCATCAGGTTCGAAAGCAGCACGACCGACAGCAGCGCATAGCCGAAGGCCGATCCGCCCGCGATATCGGTCGCCCAGTTGCCCGGGTCCATATAGCCGACCGCGACCAGCCAGCCCGGCCCGGCGAACGCCGCCAGCCTGCGCCAGAAGCCCGCGCCGCGCGGCACGGCGATCGTGCCATGGCTTTCGGGAAGCGAGCGCGTAGACATCACCCGCCTCCATGGGCGAGCGCGGGACGCGGTTCAACCGTCACCTTGGCCGCACACGATTTATACCGGTTATACCGGCGCGGCAGCCGCCGTGCCCGCGCCATAATGGTGCCAGCTGAAGATCGCCGCCGCGCCGCGATGCGGCCGCCACGGCTCGGCCAGCGCGCGCGTCAGCTTTTCGCCCGGCCGGGTTTCGTGGCCGAGGATGCGGCCGATCTCTATCTGCACCGCCAGATCGCCCGCCGGCCAGACGTCCGGCCTTCCCTCCGCGAACAGGAGATAGATTTCCGCGGACCAGCGCCCGATCCCCTTCACGCGGACCAGCGCGGCGATCGCCTCCTCATCGTCCTCCGGCAGCGCCGAAAGATCGAGCCGCCCGCTCAGCACCTCGTCCGCGAGGCTGCGCGCATAGCTCGCCTTCTGGCGCGAAAGGCCGCAGGCGCGCAGTTCCTCGTCGCTTGCGCGGGCGATGATCGCCGGATCGCCGGGGTCGCCCATCCGCGCCTCCAGCCTGTTCCACATCGCATCCGCCGCCTTCACGCTCACCTGCTGCCCCACGATCGTGCGGAGCAGGGTGACATAGCCGCGATCCCTTATGCGCGGCGGAGGATAGCCCACGCGGGCCAGCGCCGCGGCGAATTTCGGCTCTATCGCGCCCAGCGCGTCGACGGCGGTTCGCAGCTGCGCCTCGCTCAGCCCCATTGCAGGCTCGCGCGAAGGAAGGCATGGGATGCGGGAATTTTCAGGGAGGGCATGATGCCGAAGCTTATCGTCGTGACGCGCGAAGGGGAAGAACGCGAGCTGGACGGCGAGGCGGGCCTGTCGGTGATGGAGGTGATCCGCGATGGCGGCATCGATGAAATCCTGGCTCTGTGCGGCGGCTGCTGCAGCTGCGCGACCTGCCATGTGCATGTCGACCCGGAATTTGCGGCCAAACTGCCGAAGATGAGCGAGGACGAGAACGACCTGCTCGATTCGACCAGCGATCGCGACGAAAACTCGCGCCTGTCGTGCCAGATCCCGTTCAGCGACGAACTGGACGGGCTGCGCGTGACGATCGCGGCGGAGGACTGACAAGGGCAGGCGCGCCGGCGAAGCTCAACCGCGCGCGCCGAGCCTGTCGGACAGATCGGAGAAAACCTACCCCCGCGCCGCCACCGCATA
>JAYRJH010000230.1:0-2996 GCA_041906415.1 Sphingomonas sp.
CGCGTGATCGATCCATTTCGAGTAGTGCCGGAACAGCATTGCCGCGCTCTTGTGGCCAAGCTGGCGGGCGATATAGGCCGGGTTCACCCCGCCCATCAGCGCCGTCGTCGCGTAAGTGTGGCGCGTTTGATAGGCATCACGGCTGCGGATGCCGAGCGCACGCAGTGCGGGATGGAAATAGAGCTTCCGCTGATCCTGCACGTCCGGCCACGGCGTGTTTGTGACCGGGTTGATGAAGATCGGCGAATCGAGCCCCCGCATGAAGCTGTGCGCCTTCTGGCGTCTAAGCACGGCCATCATTCGCGGAGTAAGATCGACGTCGCGCACGGTCCTGGTCTTGGTCGATTTCTCCACGGCCCGGACGCGGGCACGCTCGACCCGGATGGACTGGCGCTTCCAGTCGACGTCGCGCCACTGGACGACGATCTGTTCGCTGGGACGCATGCCGGTCCCGAAGGCGAACTCATACCAGTTCCAGACCTGCTCGTCGTAACGCTCGTGCATATAGGTGAGGATGCGTTCGGTCTCTTCCCGGTCGAACGGGTCCGGCTCGCGTTTCTGATGCTTCTGGCTCTTGATCCGTTCCAGCGGCGAGCGGTCGATCAGCTCGTCGTCGAGAGCCATCTCGAAGATGCCGCGCAGCGGAATGACGTTGTTGTTGATCGTCTTGCCGCTGACCTGCTTCGCCCGGTCGGCGATGACCTTCTTGATCTCGCTCGGCTTGATGCTCTTGAGTTGCCGCTCACCGAAAGCCGGCGACCAGACATTATTGATCGCCGACACATAGTCGGACATCGTCGATTTCTCGACTACGAGCGTTGCGAGCCACTCTTTCGCATAAGTCTTGAAGCCCGCGTATTTGTTCCGGTCGGGTTTGGCATCACCCTTGGGAAACGTGCTTTCATAATCGAAGACGCCGAGATCGATTTCCTGATGGACACGGGCCATCAAGCGCTCGGCCGCCTTGATGTTAGCGGATGTGGGTTGGAGCTGGAGCGTTTCGCGATAGAGCCGCCCGTTCCAGCGGAAGCGGACGCGAATGCAGCTTTTCAGCGGCTCGACGCCAGTCCCTGGCCGTTTTCTACCCATTTGTGGAAGCCTTCGAGGTCGATGCAGATGCTGCCATCGGGAGCGCGGCGATATTCGCGGCCCTGAATCCACACGCCGTCGGCGATCTTTCGATAGACCGCTTTCTCGGTGTAGCCGGTCAGCTCGGCGAAGCGCTTGATGCGCACGTAGCGCGCGCCCGTCATGACAGTGCTCCGGTTGAGGAAAGGAAACCACGGACAGCCAACCGTCCGCTGCTTCCTCTCTCCTCCCGCTCCCTTCCCTTCCGGCCGATCTGCGATGACCGCATGGCCGGCCGACCAGGACGGGCAGGCGCTCGCGAACGTGGGTCTGGATAATCCTCGCAGAAATGGCGCATGGATCGCTGGCCTGTTGGGCAGCGCAAGCAGGCCATGACGCGACGTCAGTCTAGCATTTCGATCCTGGTCCTAAAAAGAGGCCAAGATCGCATATTTGGGCAACCCACTGCCTAATCTCGTGCTTTCGCCTGTCAGCCTATTGGCGTTGTCGCGCCTTGGAAGAGACTCGCAGCGTTCCACTCGCCGTTGTTGATGGCCTCGAAGAATGGGACAAATGATCGGGACGCATGGCGGCCTGCCGCGCGCGATCGCGGGCGCGCTGATTGACAGGAGGGGGTGGAGCCTCGATCGTCTCGGCGTCATCGTCAACATGACCGGTCCGCTCGCCGGCATGGCCTCCGCAATGCTCACCGGGTGGCTGGCCAACAGGCTCGGTCGGCGGCGGATACTTCTTGTCGCAGCGGCCGTTCAGCTTCTAGCCGTTTTCGCCGTGGCGGCAGCGGTCATGGCGACGGCAATCCCTGCCGCTGCCGTCGCCGCATGTGCAGTCGGTTATTTTCTCCTCTACACGCCCGCCGCAACCGCCCTCGCCGTCGTCATGATGGACCGCACCGCCGGTGAGGCGCCGGCCACGGACTATTGTCAGGATGTTTGCCGGGCGCGCGCCGCGATACGCTTGCGGGCCATGCCGATATGCTTAACCGGCGGAGCGTCGATGCCGCGTTCTTCGTTGGACCGATGATCGACGCGGACATCATAGCCGAGCGCCGCGAACTTATCGTTCAGCATCATCGCCCAGGCCGCGCGGATTTCGAGCAGCTTCACGCGGCTGTTCCATTCGCGCGGTTTCCGGCCGAACATGCCGTCGACAATCGGACGGGTCGGTATCAGCACATAGCCATGGTGGCGCTTGCCTCTGGGCGTATCGCCCATTTCGATCAGTGTCAGGTCGGCGGCAAAACCCGCGATGCAAAATATCTCGCTGGCGAAACGCTGCAGAACCGCGATCGACGCCGGCAGGTCCAGTTCATCGGGCAGCGCCACGTCGAACTGACGGCCAAGCTGCGCATCCTTGCGGATTTCGGCGGCTTCGAGCGCGTTCCAGAAACACTCGCGATCCTCCCACTGCGCGGGGCCCCCGGACGGCAGTATCAGCGCAGACCAGGCAACCGCCCGCTTGTTCACGAAATTGGAAAACCGGCCGTAGCGCTCATCGTACAGGCGGCAGCTGTTTTGCCATGCCGCGGCCGCGACGATACTGCGTCCGGCGCCGCGGCTGATGATATTCACATGGAAATGAAAGATCGCCATCTTTTCCGCCTGTCCCAGCGTCACGCCCGAACCGGACCGTCAATTTTCATGACTGGTCCTTCCCGCCGTCCCGCTACCATTCGGGTGAGAGGTCCTGTTTCAGCCCGGCGATCACCGCATCCGAGATCGCCTCAATGCATGTGCGTTCGATGCTGGCCAGGTCACCGTGGATCAGTTGCCGCGGGAACCGCATGCGTTGGCCCGCATAGAGGACAGGCAGCGCGATATGCGCGGTCGATGCACCGAGCCGGAGCAGTGCGATCAGATGATCCTCCAGCCTAATCCCCGGATCGCCGGACTCGATCGCGCGATACCAGC
>JAYRJH010000230.1:3030-5106 GCA_041906415.1 Sphingomonas sp.
TGGCGACCTCCAGCTGCGTCAAACCGAGCGCCTTTCGCGCCTGCCTGATCTTCTCGCCGGAGAGCTTCTTGAGTTCCTTGAAGATCGACAGGTCGACGTCGGCGAATTTTCCATCGGATGCCATATGTCCTTCCTCCCCGGTTCGGCCCGTCGGGCTCTGTGGGTAATCCGGCAAAGGTAGGATCGTGGAGTAACCAGCATCAAGAATAGATGCCGATGATTTTAGAGGAATATCTCTGCCCATTTATAGCGGATGCGCGACCATATTTATGTTTCGACGCACAATGAGCAGTTAATTTCCATTTTCCTCCAAATCGGATCATTCAGGAACTTTATTGCCGAACCGGCACCAGATCAGTCCATGTGATCCCGAAAGCGAATTTATAAGGCTAAGTTCGCATATTTACGGCTAATATCGCCATTTCAGGCACCCCACTGCCGGGGCCTGTTGCAATCCTCTTCGTTTCAAATCACTCAGATCGTGTTGCGAGGGTTCAAGTCGAATCGGACCTGATACTTCGGACCATTAAGTATTCATCAACCATGGCGCGGGGCGCCAACATGGAGTCGTGCATGATGCCGATTGCCAAAGCGATGACGGCTGCCCTGGGCACACTGATCGTCACGACGACAGCCTGTGCCGGACCCGGCGGACATGGCCGACAGACAGTTATCGCGCCGGTGGCCGAGCAGCCGCGCATCGTGGTGGCGACGGTCGATGGGTTCGTTCTGCGCGCCGCCGTGACGAACCGGATGGAGTCGATGCCCGCACCCGTCACTGCCGAGCACATCCCGGTGGGGTCGGGCACGCATGTCGATGCGCGCCTGCTCTCCCGCCCTGCCAGCACTCTTCAGGAGAGATCGCATGCACATCCATAAGCCCACCCGCCTGTTTGGTGCGGCAGCCCTCGTCCTCCCCTTGTTGCTCGCTGCTCAAGGCGCAGCGTTCGCGCAAGCCGCCGATCCGCTTACCGCCGCCGCGCGCGATGCCGAAAGCGAGTTGCGGCAGACCTTCGTCAATCTGCAATTCGAGGATTTCGGGCCGGCGCCCGTCAAGGGCCCGATCTATCAGGCGACGGCGGGCGGCCGCATCATCTACTATGCGCCTGACAGCGAACATCTGTTGTTCGCGGAAATCTACGACCGCAACGGCCAGAACCTCACCGCGCTGGCGCAGAACGCCGCTTCAGCGAAGAAACTCGCCGGGATCGACACCGGCATGGCCCTCGCCATCGGTCCGGCGGGCGCGCCCACGGTGATTGAGTTCACCGATCCCGACTGTCCCTACTGCCGGGCGCTCGACCGCTTCTGGGCGGCGAAAGCGGCCGAAGGCAAGCCGGTGCGGCGCCTGATCTTCTTCGTCTCCGGCATCCACGCCGAGGCCGCCGCCAAGGCCGAGCATGTCCTTTGCTCCCCGGACAAGGAAGCGGCGTTCAAGGCGATCTACGCCGGAACCGCGCCCACGCCTTTGCGCACATGCGCGGAAGGCAAGGCCAGGGTCGAGGCGCATGCCGGAATCGTCGGCAAGACCGGCATCACCGGCACGCCGACCCTGATCGCGGACGGACAGATGATTTCCGGTTTCCGGCAGGCCGAGATCGAGGCGTTCCTCGACGGTAAGAAGGCGCTCGCCAATGCCGGCCGCTGATCGCCTTCCGGCTCCTCACATCGCGAACGCGCGGTGCATCGGCTCTGCCGCTGCCGCGCAAATCCCAATGCCGGCGGCGGGACCCGAACCGGGCCGTCCAGCCTCGCCGTCGGCCGACAGCGATCCTCATCGATGCCGGCAAGCAGTCCCCGGAGCGGCCCATCTTCCCTGGAGCAAGTGCATGTTGAAAACACTCGGCAGACAATCCGCCTCAATCGCCAATGTCGGCATTCCCGTAACCCTGCTCGCGCTGCTCGGGGCCGGTGGGGCTCACGCCTTCTCGGCGCCGGCGGCCGGCGACCTCGGCTACGACATCTACGATATCGTGGTCAATCAAGGGGTCAAAGGCCCGCTCGGCTTCGTCGGCGGCGTCGCGGCCTTCCTGTTCGGCGTGAGCAGGCTCTTCTCGAACATCATGATCGGCATCC